>CANFTU010000032.1 GCA_947450005.1 Comamonadaceae bacterium
ATGACCCGTTGAAACAATGGAAGCTCAGCCCTATGGACCTGGAGTCACGCAAGCGCTGGGAAGACTACACGGTGGCCAAAGAGGTGATGCTCGAGCGCACCCATATTCCCGAGGCGCCTTGGTGGGTGGTGCAGGCCGTAGACAAGAAAAAGGCCCGCCTCAATTGCATCCACCATCTTTTGGGACAGATGGCTTACGAGGAAATTCCCCATCCGCCGATTGTGTTGCCCGAGCGTGTGCGCCGTGACGATTACGAGCGCCATCCCGTGCCGGCCAGCATGTTTGTGCCCGAGGTCTATTGAGTCAGGGCCCGGACTCAGCCGCGCACATCGCCTACCGCATCCTGTCCGAAAGTCGGGCTGTTCAAGTAAGCCAGCACCCGCTGCGCCGCGTCCTTCGGGCTGCTGAGCTGGCCGCCCGCATGCAGCCCCTGGAAGGTGGCCAGATCCGGGAAATGCGCTGCATCGGCACTGCGCAATTGCAACTGCATATCGGTGGCGATAACGCCGGGGGCTAAAGAGCAGACTTTCGCGCCGTTGGCCTGTGCCGCCTCTTCTAATGCCAGGCAGCGCGTGAAATGGTCCATGCCCGCTTTGGCGGCGCAATAGGCGGCGGAGGACGCCATGGCCCGGCGACCCAAGCCCGAGGAAATATTCAACACCCTGCGCGGTACGGCCCACTGGCGCGTGGCACCCAGAAACGCTGCGCAGAGCTGCAGCGGAGCTTCCACGCCCACGCGCAAGGCCAGCGCCAGCGCAGACGGCTCGCTATCGCGCACCGCCACCAGCGGCGACAGCACGCCCGCGTTATTGATCAAGGTGGCACTGGCCAGCGTGCGCGGATCCAAGGCTTCCAGCCAGCCTTGGAGTCGCTGGGCCACGGGTGCGCCATCGGTCAGGTCTGCGCTCCACTGCTCCAGCACCGCGCCTGCGGCATCAGCTTGCGACTGCAAATCCGGGTTGCGCTTGCGGGAGATGCACAGCAGGCGCACGCCGGGTTGCGCCAGCTGCTGTGCCATGGCAAGTCCCATGCCGCGCGATGCGCCGGTAAGAATGGTCAGGTTTTGCATGCGGGGCTGAAAGCCATCAGGCTCAAAATTTCAAACAACATTTGCGCGCCGGCCTGCGCGGTGTTGGTGCTGGCGTCGTATTGCGGTGCGACCTCCACCACATCGCCACCCACGATATGCAGGCCTTTGAGGCCATGCAGAATGGCCAGGGCTTCTCGGGTGCTCAGGCCCCCGATCTCCGGGGTTCCGGTGCCGGGCGCGAAGACCGGGTCCAGACCGTCCACATCAAAAGTCACATAGGTCGGGCCATCGCCCACCACGGCGCGGGCCGTGCGAACGATCTCGGCGACGCCCAGCGTGGAAATCTCTTCGGCATGCACCACGGTCATACCGACATCTTTGGAAAACTCCCACAGGTACTCCGATGAGCCACGGATGCCGATCTGGATGCAGCGGTGAGGGTCCAGCACGCCGTCCAGCACCGCCAGCCGGAATGGCCCGCCGTGGTGAAAGCGGGTCTGGTCAAAAGCGCCGCCTGTATCGCAGTGCGCGTCAATGTGCACCATGCCGAGCGGCTGCGTGCGCCCCAGCGCTTTCATGATGGGGTAGGTGATGGAGTGGTCGCCGCCCACGGTGAGGGGCAGCACGCCCTGGTCGGCTACGCGGTGGTACCAGGCCTCCAGGTCTTCGATGCACATGGGCAGGCTGTAGCGGCTGCGAAAGGGCACATCGCCCACATCGGCCACGCGCAGGCTGTGCACCGGCGCGACGTCGAGCACATGGTTGTAGGGGCCTATACGCTCAATGGTGCGCAGCGCGCGTGGCCCGAAGCGGGCGCCCGGCCTGTTGCTGGCCCCAAGATCCATCGGCGCGCCCATCAGCGCCACTTGCAAATCGCCGAAGTCCGGGTTCTGTGCATCCACCGGCCGGTGTGGCGCCGACAGGAGCGTGGGCACACCCGCGTAGGGCGCAGCGCGTGTACCGCCCGCCGAAAAAATACTGGCTGCGACCTGTGCAAAGCGCGGGTCGTGCATGTCGGCAGCGCTACCGGCGTACTTATCGCGCAGTGCTTGGAGTTCTTCAGGGCTCAGGGGCATGTTCGTTCCTGCTCAGTCTGCGGCGATGGTAGTGCAGCCCCGCAAGGGGGAAAAATCAAGGGGCGTCAGGCGGGTCGACCAGCTTGGCCGCCACCGCTTCGGCTGCCTGCAGTTGCTTGTGGATACCCCAACCGAGGCCTACAAACAACCACATCGGCAGCCAGGCCCACAGGTAGGCCCACCGCATCGGCTCACCCAGAAGCAGCCCAACGACCTGCGGCGCCACCGGATACAGCAGCCACAAGCCGCCCCCCAGCAAAAATGTGCCGCGCATGATCCAACTGGGCTTGCGCACGGGTTCGGTCTGCGCGGATTCCGGGGGTGGGCTGGGTTCCATGGTGTCTGCAGCGTTGACAGGGAAATGTCGATTTATACCGGAGGAACTTCCACCGCCTCCACAAAAAACTTCACCCGCCGCACCCCGTTCCATTCATCGGCATCCAGGCGGAAGGCCATGGTGACTTTGGCGGGCAGGGGCTCGGTGTGGCCGAACCAGATGGCGTCCACCGGGTCACCGCGGTGTTTGAGTTTGAGGGAGAGGTGTTTCTCGCCCACCAAGCGCTGCGACAGGACCTCGACTTCTTCGCTGAAAGTCGGCGCGGCAAAGCCCTGGCCCCAGACTTCGCGGTGCAGCGTCTCCACCAGGTCGACGCGGCGGTATTGCGGATCCAGCGGCCCGTCGGTGGCGATGCGGCGTTGCAAGGTGGCGGCATCCAGCCATTCGTGGGCCACTTCAGCAAGCGCCTGCTCGAAGGTGTCGAAATGCGCTTCGTCCACAGTGCATCCGGCGGCCATGGCGTGGCCGCCGAAGCGCAGCAGCACGCCGGGGTGGCGCTTGGCCACCAGGTCCAGCGCATCGCGTAAATGAAAACCGGGAATGGAGCGCCCCGAGCCTTTGAGCTCATGTTCCCGGCCCGGCGCGGCGCTGGCGGCGAAGACAAAGCTGGGTCGGTGGAACTTGTCCTTAATCCGTGCGGCCACGATGCCGACCACACCTTCGTTGAAGTCGGGGTCGAAAACGCAAATCGCCGGAGGCGGCTCGTCGCTGTCGTCAAACAGCGATTCGGCCACTTCCATGGCGATGTCGCGCATGTCGCCCTCGATGACACGGCGTTCGCGGTTGATCGCGTCCAGCGCACGCGCCAACTCATCCGCACGGCCAGCGTCGTCGGTGAGCAGGCATTCAATGCCCAAGGTCATGTCGCTCAGGCGTCCGGCGGCGTTGATGCGCGGGCCCAGCGCGAAGCCGAAGTCAAAGCTGGTGGCCGCCGTCGCGCTGCGGCCGGCGACCTGGAACAAGGCCGCCATGCCGACCGGCATCGCCGCGGCGCGCACGCGCTTCAAACCCTGGGCAACCAGGCGGCGGTTGTTGGCATCCAAGCGCACCACATCGGCCACCGTGCCGAGTGCCACCAGCGGCAGCAGGCTGTCGAGCTTGGGTTGTGAGGCCGCGTCGAATACGCCGCGCCGTCGCAGTTCCGAGCGCAGCGCCAACAGCACATAAAACATCACGCCCACGCCCGCCAGCGCTTTGCTTGCAAAGCTACAGCCGTGCTGGTTGGGGTTGACGATGACGTCGGCATCGGGCCGCTGGGCGGCGGGTAAATGGTGGTCGGTCACCAGCACCTGCAGACCCAAGCCTTTGGCATGGGCCACGCCGTCCACGCTGGCAATACCGTTATCCACGGTGATCAGCACGTCGGCGCCCTGGTCTTTGACGCGCTGGGCAATCGGCGCGGTCAGGCCGTAGCCGTCGACCACGCGGTCGGGCACCAGATAGGCCACCTGTTGCGCGCCCAGCAGGCGCAGGCCGCGCAGGGCCAGCGCACAGGCGGTGGCGCCGTCGCAGTCGTAATCGGCCACCACGCACAGGCGCTTGTTCTGCGCGATGGCGTCGGCCAGCAGCGTGGCAGCCTCCTGGATGCCGAGAAGGCCGTCCGGTGGCAGCAGTTTGGCCAGGCTGTCGTCGAGTTCTTGGGTACCGGTGACGCCGCGCGCGGCGTACAGACGCGCCAGCAGCGGGTGCACGCCGGCTTGTTCCAACGCATAGACGCTGCGCGGCGGGATGTCGCGGGGGATGATCTTCATGACACGATGAGCCGTTTAGAAAAAGGGGTGGGGGACCAAGCCTGGCGCGCGCGCGCCAGCCAGCCTTGGGTGCGCGCCGCTTGGGTGGTATAGGTGTGCGCCTGCAGGGTGCCACACAGGCTGACACATAACCCCGCATCGCCTCGCGCCATGGCGAGCCACTGCGCGCCGTGGGCTGCGTCCAAGGCCGCCCACGCTTCGGCCCAGCGCCAGGCGTCATCGCGCAGGGCACTGTCGCGCAGCTCGGCAAGCAGCAAGTTGGCCCTCGGGTTGCTTGGGATATTCGGCGGCAGGCTCCCGGTGCCGCTGAGCCAGAAGGCGTTCACCGTCGTCAGGCCGCGCGCGGAGCGGCTGTCGTTCACCGGATGGGTGTAGAGCAGCATTTGCATTTCATTCTGCAAGCGTCGCAGGAAGCGGGCGCGCTCGCCCTGCGGCATCCAGGCGTCCACCGCCTGGCCGCGCACCCGATCCAGCGACGCCGTGGGCAGATCACGCAGCGGTTCACCGCACACCAGCCATTGCCCGGGCCGATGGGGATGCAAGCGGAGTCCATCTTCCAGAAAATACGCGCGCATGGCCTGTAGCAGAGCATCCGACTCCCGGGTGTCCAAAGCCAGTTCATCAGGCTCGCGCATGGCCACATGGTCGCTGTGCGCCTGCAAATGGCAGAAGGTCAGCAGGCCCCAGGCGGCCGATCCGTCCAGTCCGGCCGCGTGTGCGGCCCATGCAGCCAAGGGAAGGAGCCCGTCAGTTGCATGGAGGTGCGCGTAGGCCATGCGTTCGTGCAAGGGCGTCAGGTACAACGCCTGGGCGCGCGCCACTTCACTGCGCGCCAACAGGGCGAACAATTTTTGCAGGTGGGGCAGCGCTGGGAATTCGGGGCGTGTGAGCAAGGCCTTGCAGTTCGGCCCGTCGGGCAGGGCATGGGACAAGACGATGTGCATGGGGGCATTGTCCACGCAGTGCCACAATCGAACCCGTGTCGATCTTCCCCTCCCAACTTCCCTTTGAGCTGCGCATCGGCTGGCGCTATACCCGGGCCGGCCGGTCCACCCGGCGCAACGGCTTTATTTCCTTCATCTCCGGCGTGTCCATGCTGGGCATCGCGCTGGGGGTGGCCGCGCTGATCATTGTGCTCAGCGTAATGAACGGTTTTCAGAAGGAAGTGCGGGACCGCATGCTCAGCGTCGTCTCGCATATTGAGATTTACAGCGCCGCTGGGGCGTTACCCGATCCCGCGCAAACCATCCGCGAGGCACGCGCGAACCCCGAGGTCGTGGGCGCCGCCCCGTTTATCAGCATGCAGGCGCTATTGGCGCGGGGCGAGGACATGAAAGGCGCCTTGGTGCGCGGCATCGACCCGGCTTTGGAGCCCCAGGTCACCGACATGGCCGGTGGAGCGCAGCAGGCCGTGCTGGCGCGGCTGGTGCCGGGTGGATTTGGCATCGTGCTGGGTGGAGAACTGGCGCGCAATATGGGCGTGCACGCCGGTGACCAGGTCACGCTGATTGCGCCCGGCGGGCAAGTCACCCCGGCCGGTGTGGTGCCCCGCCTCAAACAAATGACCGTGGTCGGCACCTTTGAGTCAGGCCACTACGAATACGACTCGGCGCTGGTGTTTTTGCACATCGAGGACGCCCAACGCATGTTCCGCCTCGAAGGCCCCTCCGGCGTACGCCTGAAGTTGCGGGACTTGCAGCAAGCCCGCGTGGTGGGACGGCAACTCGCCCAGCAACTCAGCGGCGACATGCTGGTGCGCGACTGGACCCAGCAAAACCGCACCTGGTTCGCCGCTGTGCAGGTGGAAAAACGCATGATGTTCATCATCCTCACACTGATCGTTGCGGTGGCGGCGTTCAATTTGGTCAGCACGCTGGTGATGACGGTGACTGACAAGCGCGCTGACATCGCCATCCTGCGCACCCTTGGCGCCAGCCCGGGCAGCATCATGGGAATTTTTGTAGTGCAGGGGGCGATGGTCGGAGTGATAGGCACGGTGGCCGGTCTGCTGCTGGGGCTGGGTGTAGCGCTGAATATCGATGTAATCGTCCCCGCCCTGGAACACGCTTTGGGTGCGCACTTTTTGCCGCAGGATATTTACGTGATCAGCCGCATGCCCAGTGACCCGCGCGCGGGGGACATTGTTCCGGTCGCGCTGATCAGCCTGGTGCTGTCCTTTGTGGCCACCCTTTATCCGAGCTGGCGCGCCTCACAGGTCAACCCGGCCGAGGCACTGCGTTATGAGTGAGGCCAGCATCCGCACCTCTTTGCTGGCTTGCAGCGGTTTGACCAAGCGATTTACCGAGGGGCGTTTGGATGTGACCGTTTTGCGCGGTGTTGACTTGGACGTCCAGCGCGGTGAGACGGTGGCCATCGTTGGCGCATCGGGTTCGGGCAAAAGCACCTTGTTGCACTTGCTGGGTGGGCTGGATGCACCCACCAGCGGCAAGGTGACCTTGTGCGGACAGGCGCTGGCCGATTTGGATGCAGCGGCGCAGGGCCGCTTGCGCAACGCGCACCTGGGGTTTGTCTACCAGTTCCACCATCTCCTGCCCGAGTTCAGCGCTTTGGACAACGTGGCCATGCCGCTGACCATCCGCCGCGACCCTCCCGCGCACGCCCAGGCTGTGGCCATGGATATGCTGCGCCGTGTCGGTCTGGGTGAGCGCGCCGCGCACCGGCCGGCCGAGCTCTCCGGCGGCGAGCGCCAGCGTGTGGCAATTGCCCGCGCTTTGGTTACCCGCCCGGATTGCGTGCTGGCCGATGAGCCCACCGGTAACCTGGACCGCAGCACCGCTGATGGGGTGTTCGACCTCATGCTGCAACTCGCCCGCGACCAGGGCACGGCCTTTGTGCTGGTGACCCACGACACCACCTTGGCTGCCAAGTGCAGCCGCCAGCTGCGCTTGGACCGGGGTGTTTTGCGCGATGTGGATTGACACCCACGCCCATCTGGACGCTGCCGAATTTGACCTGGACCGCTGCGCGGTGCGGGAGGCAGCACGGGCCTCGGGTGTCGGCCATTGCGTGATACCGGCGGTGGAGCGCGCCAACTGGGCTGCCGTGCGCGAGCTGGCCCACGCGCAGGGCGACAGCTATTGCCTGGGCATTCATCCCCTGTATGTGCCGCGGGCCCAGGAATCGGACCTGGCGGCATTGGACGCGGCGCTGGCGCAGTACCGTGATGACCCACGGCTGGTCGCTGTTGGCGAAATCGGGCTGGACTTCTTTGTGCCCGCGCTGTGCGAGCCCGCCATGCGGGAGCGGCAGGAGTTTTTTTATGCCGCGCAGCTGCGGCTGGCCCGCGCGCACGGCTTGCCGGTGGTTCTGCATGTGCGGCGCAGCGCCGACCGGCTCCTCAAATACCTGCGGGCGTTGGGGCAGGGCGGGCACCGTTGGAGCGGAATTGCCCATGCCTTTAACGGCAGCCAGGCGAAGGCTATGGCTTTTGTCGGTCTGGGCTTGAAGCTGGGATTTGGCGGCGCCTTGACCTACGCGCGCGCCTTGCAGCTGCGCCGGCTCGCCTGCGCGCTGCCTTTGGATGCGCTGGTCTTAGAGACCGATTCACCGGACATCCCGCCGCAATGGCTGTATGTCAATGAAGCGTTGCGTGCCGAAGGGCAGGCGCAGGGCCGGAATACTCCGGCGGAGTTACCGCGCATTGCCGCCGAGCTGGCCGCTCTGCGGGGCCTGGGCTTGGCGGAGCTGCAAGCCGCTACCTACGCCAACGCCTGCGCCGCATTGCCCCGCCTGGCGCTGGTATAAGCGGCGCATGCGAAAAAACACCCTGCCGGACAACGAGTTACCCGAAGTCAATTTCTCTGAGGAGGGCGGTATCCGTCACCTGCATTTGGGCAGCATTTGGGTGCAAGGCTCGATGTATCTGGACGATCCGCAGCGCTTGGTACACGAATACATCCAGCGCATGATGGCCTGGATGCTGTTCATGGACCCGGCTGGCATTCCCCGGCGTAAGGCCATGCAGCTCGGCCTGGGCGCGGGCTCGCTCACCAAGTTCTGCAGCCAGTCCGTTGGCATGCACACCACCGCGATTGAGCACAACCCGCAAGTGCTGCAGGCCTGCCGGGGCTGGTTCAAGCTGCCCACCGACAACGCCCGCATGCGGGTGGTGCTGGCCGACGCGTCGCTGGAAATCCGCCAACCGCAGTGGCTGGGCGCGATCGACGCCCTGCAGGTGGACCTGTACGACGATGAGGCCGCCGCGCCGGTGCTCGACAGCCCCGAGTTCTACGCGGACTGCCGCAATCTGCTCACGCCCGACGGCTGCATGACGGTTAACTTGTTCGGCCGTTCCTCCAGCTTCGACCAAAGCGTGGCCAAAATGGCGGCGGCCTTTGGCGCCGATGCGCTGTGGGCTTTCAAGCCCACCCGCGAGGGCAATACCGTGGTTTTGGCCCAACGGACCCCGGTCAACCCGGGTCGCACCCTGATGCTGGAGCGCGCCGACGCGATCCAACGTTTGTGGGGTTTGCCGGCCGCCAAGTGGGTGAGGGGCCTCCAAAAGTTGGGGAAATAGCGACAGCAGCCTGTGTAAACGCGGGTTTACCCACATAGGCGGACGAACTTGCCTGTGCAAAATCCACAGGTTGTTTTTACGAGGGGTCTGTGTGCGAATCAAGAGTCAAAAAGATTTTTTCTCCGGTCTGATGTTCATGGCGGTTGGCGCAGCCTTTGCCGGCGTGTCCAGCACCTACACCATCGGCACGGGTGCCCGCATGGGGCCTGGCTATTTCCCGATGGTGTTGGGCGTCTTGCTCGCCGGTTTGGGTGTCTTGATTGCCGCGCGATCGTTTGCCTCCGGGCCGGAGGATGGCGACCCGGTGGGCCGCTTTGCCTGGCGTCCGCTGATATTCATCATTGCCGCCAACCTGGCCTTCGGCGCCTGTCTGGGCGGCCTGCCCAGCATCGGGCTGCCGCCTTTGGGTCTGATCCTCGGCATTTTCATTTTGACCTTTGTCGCCAGTCTGGCTAGCGATGAGTTCAACGCCAAGGAGGCCTTGGTCTTGAGCGTTGTCTTGAGCGTTTTCAGTTACGGCGCGTTCATCAAATTGCTGAATTTGCAGTTCCCGGTGTGGCCTGCGTTTCTGGGCCTTTAAGGAAAAACCATGGATTTGCTCAACAACCTGGCCATGGGTTTTGGCGTTGCCTTCACCCTCTCCAATCTCATGTACGCCTTTATCGGCTGCCTGCTGGGCACGCTGATCGGGGTTTTGCCCGGCATCGGGCCGCTGGCAACGATTGCCATGCTTCTGCCCGCCACCTACGCGCTGCCGCCTGTAGCTGCGTTGATCATGCTGGCCGGCATCTACTACGGCGCCCAGTACGGCGGCTCCACCACCGCCATTTTGGTCAACCTGCCCGGCGAGTCGTCCTCGGTCGTCACCGTGATTGACGGCTACCAGATGGCCCGCAATGGACGCGCCGGACCGGCACTGGCTGCGGCTGGCCTGGGTTCATTTTTTGCGGGTTGTGTGGGAACGCTGATCTTGGCGGCCTTTGCGGCGCCGCTCACCGAGCTGGCTTTCAAGTTCGGCCCGGCCGAATATTTCTCGCTGATGATTCTGGGTCTGGTGGGTGCGGTGGTGCTGGCTTCCGGTTCGCTGCTCAAAGCCATTGCCATGATTGTTCTGGGCCTGTTGCTGGGTATGGTGGGTACCGACGTGAACTCCGGCATGGCGCGTTTCAGCATGGGCGTGATCGAGCTGACCGATGGCATTGGATTTATCGTGATCGCCATGGGTGTCTTCGGCTATGGCGAGATCATCAGCAACCTGTCCAAACACGAAAGTGAGCGCGAGGTGTTCACCGCTTCGGTATCGGGCCTGATGCCGACCAAGCAGGACTTTAAAGACATGGTGCCCGCCGTGCTTCGTGGAACGGCTTTGGGTTCTTTGTTGGGCATCTTGCCCGGCGGCGGCGCCGTGATGGCGGCTTTTGCGGCCTACACGCTGGAGAAGAAAACCAAGCTGGCCCCCCATGAAGTGCCGTTCGGCAAGGGCAATATCCGGGGCGTTGCCGCGCCGGAGTCGGCCAACAATGCCGGTGCCCAAACTTCCTTTATTCCCTTGCTGACTTTGGGCATCCCGCCCAATGCGGTGATGGCTCTGATGGTCGGTGCCATGACCATCCACAACATCCAACCCGGCCCGCAGGTGATGACCGGCAACCCCGAGTTGTTCTGGGGCCTGATTGCCTCCATGTGGATCGGCAACGCCATGCTGGTGGTTTTGAACCTGCCGCTGATCGGCATCTGGATCAAGCTGCTGACCGTGCCGTATCGCTGGCTATTCCCCTCCATAGTGTTGTTCTGCGCCATCGGCGTTTTCTCAACCAATAACACCACCTTTGACATCTGGATGGTGGGTCTCTTCGGCTTTATTGGCTACCTGTTCATCAAGCTGGGCACTGAGCCTGCGCCCCTGCTGCTGGGCTTTATTCTGGGTCCGATGATGGAGGAATACCTCCGGCGCGCGCTGCTGCTCTCGCGTGGTGACTGGTCGGTTTTGGTGACGCGTCCTCTGTCTGCCGGCCTTTTACTGGCTGCCGCCTTGCTGCTGGTAGCGGTGTTGCTGCCCTCCGTGAGTAAAAAACGCGAAGACGTCTTCGTGGAAGACTGAACCCGTTTTTCAGCTCTTCAAATCCCCCGCCAGCGAGGCTAGCGTGTCGGCGGGGATTTCCATGTGTGCCGGGTAGTTGGTGTGGTCGCAGCCGATCTTCACGGCTGCGCCTGCTTTGATCGCTGCTCGGGTGGCCGCGTTGAATTCAAACCGGACGAAGTGCACGGCTGAGGTTTTCTCGTCGGTTTCGCGGTCCAGGTCTTCGTCGGCGATGGCGTAGACGCGGGCGTGGCCCTCAACCTCAACGAACATCCGGTCCTCGATCCCGATCAGACGCGCCAGTTCGCGCTTGCGCTCGTTGATGTCGGTGTACTCCAGCATCATCGTGCCTTTCCAGTTGCTCCCATCCGGCATCAGCGGGACGTAGGCATCGATCTCTTGCTGGATGCCTTCTTCTTCAAATACTTTTTCAATCCGCAGCATTTCCTGGATCTGATAGCGGATCGTGGTTTCGCTCTCAAATTGCACATGCACGTTTTCGCCCAGGTGCACGCTACGCAGTTTGCGGTGGGCGATCACCTCGGGCTTGTGCAGCTTGCGCCACTTGGTGTAGGCCTCCAGCGACATCAGGCTGTCTGGGGTGATCTGTCCGGTGAGTTGCATGGTGGGTCCTTAAGGGGCTGGGTGCTGGGTCACGACAGGCCGTAGGCCTTGCGCACCAGGGTGAGGGGGTGGTTCAGTTCCGGTGCGCCCAGGCCGTTGACTTCAAAGCCCTGGGCAATATGGTGGCCGCCCAATGGGCAGTCGGAGCTGATGTAGTCCGGCTTGCTGCCGTCTTTCATGGTCGCCATGGCTTTGAAGACCGGCTTGCCGATTTTCATGGAGTACACGTGCGAGGTCTTTTTCACGCCATAGGTTCCGGCGTGGCCGGAGCAGCGTTCAATGCTGTTGATCTCGGTACCCGGGATCATCTTGAGCATTTCTTCGGTCTTCTTGCCGATGTTCTGCACCCGGCCGTGGCAAGGAATCTGGTAGCTCACATTGCCCAGGGCGTGGGGGAATTCGGTCTTGAGCAAGCCGTCGCGCTTGCGCGCCATCAGGTATTCAAACGGATCCCACATATGGGCTTTGACCAGCTGCGTGTCGGCACATCCGGGGAACATCAGCGGGATTTCCTGCTTGAACATCAGCGAGCAGCTCGGAACGGCCGACAGAATCGCGTAGCCCTCTTTGGCGTACTTCGCCAGCACCGGAATATTGGCTTCCTTGGCTGCTTGCACCGCATCCAGGTCGCCCAGTTCCAGCTTGGGCATCCCGCAGCACTGCTCCTTGTTCACCAGCACATAGGGAATGGCGTTGTGGTCCAGAATTTTCAGCAGGTCGTGGCCGATGCCGGGTTCGTTGTAGTTGATGTAGCAGGTGGAATAAATAGCCACCTTGCCTGGCGTCTTATCGCCATTGACCACCGCCGAGGCTGTTGCCTTCTTGGCACTGGAGCGGAACTTTTTGGTGGCCAGTTCGGGCAGCCAGGCGTCTTTGTCCACGCCGGCCACGGTTTCCAGCACATCACGCCCGAGCTTGCTTTTGTTGATGGCGTTCACCGTTTGCACCACGATGGGAATACCGGCCAGCGAGCCGTGTACATCGGTAGACGCCAGCATCTGCTCCGCGAGCCCGACTTCCCCTTTTTTGAACTTGATGGCCTTGGCCCGCAGCATGGTGTGCGGAAAGTCCAGGTTCCATTCGTGCGGTGGGGTGTAGGGACACTTGGTCATGTAGCACAGGTCGCACATATAGCACTGGTCGACCACCTTCCAGTAGTCTTTTTTGTCCACGCCGTCCACTTCCATGGTCGTACTCTCGTCCACCAGATCGAACAGGGTGGGGAACGATCCGCACAGGCTCACACAGCGGCGGCACCCGTGGCAGATATCAAAAATGCGCTCCATCTCATGCAGGCACTTTTCTTCGTTGTAGAAGTCGGGGTTTTGCCAATCCAGCGGGTGGCGGGTGGGGGCTTGCAGATTGCCTTCGGTGGCCATAGGTGCTCCTTGGGAAGGACGAAAACGGGAATGCGTGTTTCGGTAACAAAAACGGCTTGCAAAACAAGCCGCTTGGGTTACCGCTGCACCTTGTGGGTGCAGCAATAGGGCGTTACCGGGTGATCAATCCACCAGTTCGGCCAACGCCTTGGCGTAGCGGTTGGCGTGTGAACGCTCAGCCTTGGCCAGGGTTTCGAACCAGTCGGCGATTTCGTCAAAACCTTCCTCGCGGGCGGTCTTGGCCATGCCGGGGTACATGTCGGTGTACTCGTGGGTTTCGCCAGCTACAGCCGATGCCAGGTTCTGGCGGCTGGTGCCGATGGGCAGGCCGGTCGCCGGGTCGCCGGATTGCTCCAGGAACTCCAGGTGTCCGTGCGCATGGCCGGTTTCACCTTCGGCGGTAGAGCGGAACAGCGCTGCCACGTCGTTTTGGCCTTCTACGTCGGCCTTGTTCGCGAAATACAAATAGCGACGGTTAGCCTGTGATTCGCCTGCGAAGGCGTCTTTCAGGCATTGTTCCGTGCGCGAGCCTTTGAGTGCTGCCATGGGAATGTCTCCTAGGGGGTTGAAAAATCGTCGGATGCTCAGGCGGCGGATGCTACCCAAGACCTGCACAGCTTAAACCGATTCCGCCCCTTGGGCCATTGGCAGCTTTAATGGCCTGCATTTAGGCTGGCTATCCAAAATTGAAACGCCATTGTCACAGTCTTCCGCCCTACGACAGGCCTTAATCTGCCCACAATGCGCTCAAACCTCCCTCGGGTTCGAAGCGTTGATTGCGCCAGACCAGACGCGTCGGGCCGGGCAGGGCGCGGGAGGCCACGCTGTGGCGCGGGTCGCCGGGGTAGCAAATGACCCGCTGTCCTTCCTGGTCGTGCGACTCCGGCAAGATGGTCACCGGTGTGCGTGTACGGAGTTCAGCCAGCACGCTGGCCACGTTCTCGTGGCGCGCAAGGTGCGCCAGGCTCATGATTTGGGGTGGCGCCATCTGCATGGTCTGGTTCCAGTACTGTTCCAGCGCTTCGCGCGGGCGCAACCAGGCGCTGGCCGTGGCCTCCACGTTGTCATGCGCAGCCGTTTGATACGCCGGCATCACCGCCATAAAAAACCGCGTGTCAAAGCGCCGGTTGGTGACCGATGGCATGCGCGGCGTGATCCAGCGCACCCAAGGGTGCAGCGCCTGCACATCCAGCCGCAAGCCCTGGGTTGCCAGCAGCGCGTGAAAGTCCTGCGGCCCGCCGCCCGTGTCGCGCGCCGGCGGCGTCTCGCTCAGCAGCACCCCGGCTTCTTCAAAGGTCTCGCGCAAGGCTGCTACAAACAGCCCGCTGGCCCTCTGCGCAGACGTCTCGGATTCCCCCAGCTTGCTGTGCAGCGCCTGCGCGCTGAGGTTCAGGTGGCGGGGGTTCAGGGCGCTGTCGGCAGCGTCGAGTTTGCCGCCCGGGAAGACATAAGCACCCCCCAGCACGTTGGAGGCGGTGTGCCGCTTCACCAGAAACACTTCGATTCCGAGCGCGCCGTCGCGCAGCAGCAGCACCGTGGAGGCGTCGCGCGGGGGGTGGAGGGGGATTTCGTTATTCAGTTCCATAGACGGCGGTGGGGAAGGGGCAGGGCCAGGGCAAATTGTCGCCGGTGGGCGGGCGTTCACCGTGATGTGCTACCTTCGCCACCCGCCCTGCAGGGCGTTGGACACTTATTCATACTGGGGCGGCACGCATGCAGGATTTGACACAGGCCATCAAGGGTTGGAGCGACGATCGCTTGGCAGGCATGCGCCGGGGGGTGGAAAAAGAAAGCCTGCGCACCCGTGCGGACGGCCATTTAGCCAGTACCGGCCACCCGGCTGCCCTGGGGTCTGCGCTCACCCACCCGCACATCACCACCGACTTCAGCGAATCACAGGTGGAACTCATCACCGGCGTGCACGACAGCGCCCACGCCTGCGCTGCCGAGTTGGATGCGGTGCAGACATTCACGCTCAATGCCATCGGCGACGAATTACTGTGGCCCTCCAGCATGCCCTGCTGGCTGCCCGGTGACGACGAGATTCCGCTGGGTCGATATGGCGTGTCCAATGTCGGACGCAGCAAAACCGTCTACCGCAGCGGCTTGGGTTACCGCTACGGCCGGCGCATGCAAACCATCTCGGGCGTGCACTACAACTGGTCCATTCCGCAAGTTGCGGACGCCGACTACTTCAGCCTGATCCGCAATTTCCGCCGCCACGCCTTTTTACCCATGGTTTTGTTCGGCGCATCTCCGGCCGTGTGCGCCTGCTTTGCGCGTGGCAACGTGCACAGCCTGCAAACGCTGGGCGACGACACCTTGTATCTGCCCTACTCCACATCGCTGCGCATGGGCGGTCTGGGCTACCAGAGCGACGCCCAAAGCGCGCTGGCGGTCAGCTACAACAGCCTGGAGGGCTACGGCCGTTCGCTGGAGGCGGCGCTCACCGTACCCTACCCGCGTTATGAGGCCATCGGTGTGCGGTCTGAGGATGGCAGCTACCGCCAACTGGGCACCAGCCTCTTGCAAATCGAGAACGAGTTCTACGGAACTATTCGCCCCAAGCGCACCATTCATGCCGGCGAGCGCCCTCTGCATGCGCTGCGCGAGCGCGGCGTGCAATACGTGGAAGTGCGCCTGATGGACCTGGACCCGTTTGAGCCCATCGGAATCGCCACCCAAACCATGCGTTTTCTGGATGTGTTTTTGCTGCATTGCCTGCTCAGCGACAGCCCGCCGGATACGCCACAAGAGATTGCCGCGCTGGTTCGCAACCAGGGCCAGGTCGCCGAGCGCGGGCGCGAGCCCGGTTTTTGTATCGAGCGCCAGGGCCAACAGGTGGA
>CANFTU010000033.1 GCA_947450005.1 Comamonadaceae bacterium
ACCAGCTTGGCGTTGTTGGCATCCACCGCATAGTCCACGCCGCCCTCTTTCAGACCCAGAACCGTGACGCCAGGCGCGAAGGATTTGGAGACGTTGTAGACCGCCACATCCACACGCTTGAGCATGGAGGTCAGCATGGTGCCGGGCTGCAAATGGTTCTGGTTGCTGTCCACACCGATGGCCAGTTTGCCGCCGTCCTTGGCGGCCTGGTAGACGCCCACACCGGTGCCGCCCGCTGCAGCAAACACCACGTCCGCGCCCTTGGCGAACTGGGCTTTGGCCAATTCACCGCCGCGTGTGGGGTCGTTCCAGGCCGCGCCGGTGGTGCCCGTCATGTTGGCAAATACCTCGGCCTTGGGATTGGCGAATTTCGCGCCCTGCTCGTAGCCGCATTCAAAGCGGCGGATCAGCGGAATATCCATGCCGCCCACAAAGCCGACCTTGCCGGTCTTGCTGGCCATGGCCGCCATCGCGCCAACCAGAAAGCTGCCTTCCTGCTCTTTGAAAACCACCGACTGCACATTGGGCAGGCCGACCACCATATCGACAATCACGAAGTTGAGCTTGGGGAATTCCTTGGCCACTTTCTCAATCGCCGAGGCTTGTGAAAAGCCCACGCCGATGATGGGGCTGGCGCCCTTCTCGGCCATGCGGCGGATTGCCTGCTCGCGCTGCGATTCGTTGGCAATTTCGAATTCCAGATACGGCTTGCCGGTCTCCTTCTTCCAGTTTTCCATGCCCACATAGGCAGCTTCGTTGAAAGACTTGTCGAATTTGCCGCCCATGTCGTAGACGATGGCGGGCTCAGCTGCCACTGCGAACGAAGCCGCAATCGCGGCACTGACCAGACTCAAGCGGGCAAGGGTGGAAAACTGCATGGGAGCTCCTTGAAATTGGGGGGTGTGAGGATGTCGGTACCAGGGTACGGTGCAAATGGTACCCATAAACAAAAGCCGTGGTTGCAAACTGCGCTGACCCTTGCCTGCGGGTATCCGTCACAATCGCCCGAAGCAGCCGCGCGCGCTGACGCCGCAGCGGTATTTTTCATCGCAATCGAGCCCCGCATGATTCTGATCGCCGGTTCTTCCAATCTGGACTTTGTGGTGCGCGCGCACCACATTCCCGCGCCGGGCGAGACGGTGTTGGGGCAGGACTTTCAGACCTTTCCCGGCGGCAAAGGCGCGAATCAGGCTGTGGCCTGCGCCCGGGCGGGCGGGGCGGTGACCCATTTTTTGACCGGCCTGGGTGCGGACGCTTTCGCCGCACCTTTGGAGGCGTCTCTGACCGGTGCGCAGGTGCAATTGCACGCGGTGCGCCCCGTGGGGCAGCCCACGGGAACTGCGTTCATTTGCGTCTCGGACGCGGGCGAGAACGCGATCACGGTCGCGCCCGGTGCGAACCGCAGCCTGCGCCCGCAGCATCTCCCACCGCTCAAAGGCTTCAGCCATCTGCTGATGCAACTGGAGATTCCCTTGGACACGGTGCAGGCGTATGCGCAAGCCGCACATGCGACTGGCGTGACCGTGGTGCTCAACGCCGCGCCGGCGCGCGCCCTGCCGCAAAGCTTGCTCGATGTGGTGGATGTCTTGATCGTCAACGAAGGCGAACTCGCCGCGCTGACCGGCCCTGTGGGTGACACGGCCGCGCGCATGGCCATGCTGTCATCGGCCACCGTGGTGGTGACGCTGGGCGCGCGCGGCTGTATTGCCCGCCACCACGGACAGTTCTACGAGCAAGCGGCATTCGCGGTGGATGTGGTGGACAGCACCGGCGCGGGCGACACCTTCTGTGGCGCGTTGCTCGCCGCCTGGAGCGCTGGCGCCGACATGGCGGCTGCGTTGCGCCGTGCCAGCGCAGCGGCAGCCTTGGCCTGCACCCGCATGGGCGCGCAGTCCAGCGTACCCGATGTCGGCGAAGTGAATCAGTTTTTGCATCAACACCCCCAGCCATGAACAGCGCCGCACCCCGCAAAGTCATTTACGACACCGACCCTGGCGTCGATGACGCCATGGCCTTGTATTACGCGCTGGCGCACCCGGGCATCGACATCGTCGGCATCACCACCACCTTCGGCAATGTGACGGTCGAGCAGGCTGCCACCAACGCGCTGTATCTGAGCGCGCTGGCTGGGCGCGCGCTGCCCGTCACCCGGGGCGCGGCGCGGCCCTGGGTCAAGCCCGGCGAAGCGCCACCGGCCCATATCCACGGCGCGGATGGCCTGGGCAATTTGCCGCAGCGTGCGCCGCACAGTCTGGTGTTGGACCCTCGGCCCTCGGCGCAGTTCATCGTGGACATGGCGCGGGCGCACCCCGGCGAGATCACGCTGGTGGCGGTGGGGCCTTTGGGTAATCTGGCGGCTGCGCTGCTGCTGGAGCCGCAGTTACCGCAACTGGTGCACGAAGTCATCGTGATGGGCGGTACGGTTTTGGAGCCTGGCAACGTATCGCCAGTGGCCGAGGCCAATGTCTGGAACGATCCGCACGCCGCCGACATCGTCTTCAACGCCGCCTGGAAGCTGACCATGGTCGGGCTGGACGTGACGCACCGGCTGATTTTGCCGGTCAGTCTGTTCGCGCGCATTGCTGCGCACCACCGGCATCCTGCCACCGACACCCTGTTGCACGCGGTCAATTTTTATGCCGGGTTTTATAGCGACTTGTATCCCCACGTGGCCGCCATACACGGCTGCTTCGGGCACGATGTGCTGGCATTTATTTGCCTGACCAACCCCGACCTCTTCACCCTGGAACACGGGCGTGTGCGCGTCGTACCGGATGGGCTGGCGCAGGGGCAGACCGTGCTTCGGCGCAAGACGATTCCTTACCCCCAAGCCGGTTGGGATCCGCAGACGCCGGCCCCAGCCGTGTGCATGCAAGTCGACCACGGCGGCGCGGCCGATGTGTTCACCCGCACCATGCTCGGTGATTGGTTGCGACCTTAGCAAACCAGAACGCCCATGCCTGCGCCGCACCTCCCCATTGTTGATTTTCTGGCCGCGGATGCGGCGCGCGCCTTCGTCACCAGCCTGCACCAGACGGGCTTTGCGGTATTGAAAAACCACCCGCTGGACCAGGCGATGGTGGACGGTATTTACGTGGAATGGCTGGACTTCTTCCACAGCGAGGCCAAACACCGCTACCCCTTCAAGCCCGAAACGCACGACGGCTATTTCTCGACCGCCGTCTCAGAGACGGCCAAGAACCACAGCAAAAAAGACGTTAAAGAGTTTTTTCACATCTACCCCTGGGGCCAGTACCCGGCGCAGGTGAGTGACGCCGCCTTGCGCTACTACGCGCGCGGCAAACAACTGGCGACCACTTTGTTGCAGTGGGTGCAAGACGGCTCGCCGCCCGAGGTGCGGGCGCGTTATTCGCAGCCTTTGCCCGACATGCTGGAGGGCAGCGAGCACACCCTGCTGCGGGTGCTGCATTACCCGCCATTGACCGGACACGAGGAGCCGGGCGCCATGCGCGCCGCACCGCACGGCGATATCAACCTGCTGACCATTCTGCCCGCCGCCACCGAGCCGGGCTTGCAGGTCTTGGGTACCGACGGCGGGTGGCACGATGTGCCTTGCGACTTCGGTTTGCTGATCGTCAACATCGGCGACATGTTGGAGGAAGCCTCGGGCCGCTACTTTCCGTCCACCGTGCACCGCGTGCTGAACCCGGCAGGCGAGGCGGCCCGCAAATCGCGGGTTTCGCTGCCGCTGTTTCTGCACCCGCGCAAAGAGGTGGTGCTATCGGAGCGCTACACCGTGGGTAGCTATTTTGAGGAACGCATCCGCGAGTTGCGGATCAACGGCTAGGCACTGCGCGCGCAACGATTTATCCACCGAAAGCCGCGATGCCGGTCATTGCGCGGCCCAGAATCAGGGCGTGGATGTCGTGCGTGCCTTCATAGGTGTTGACCACTTCCAGATTCACCAGATGGCGGGCCACGCCGAATTCGTCGCTGATGCCGTTGCCACCCATCATGTCGCGTGCCATGCGGGCGATATCCAGCGCCTTGCCGCAGGAGTTGCGCTTGAGGATGGATGTCACTTCCACACTCGCCGTGCCTTCGTCTTTCATACGCCCCAAGCGCAAGCACCCTTGCAGGCCCAGCGCGATCTCGGTTTGCATATCGGCGAGCTTCTTTTGAATGAGCTGGTTGGCGGCCAAGGGGCGGCCGAACTGTTGGCGGTCCAGCGTGTACTGGCGCGCGCGGTGCCAGCAGTCTTCGGCCGCGCCCAAAGCGCCCCATGCGATGCCGTAGCGCGCGCTGTTGAGACAGGTAAACGGACCTTTGAGGCCGCGCACTTCGGGGAACGCGTTTTCTTCGGGGCAGAACACGCCGTCCATCACGATCTCGCCGGTGATGCTGGCGCGCAAACCCACTTTGCCGTGGATGGCCGGGGCGCTTAAGCCCTGCATGCCTTTTTCCAGGATGAAGCCGCGAATCGGGCCGACCGTGCCGCTCTCGGTGACTTCTTTGGCCCAGACCACGAACACATCGGCAATCGGGCTGTTGCTGATCCACATTTTGGAGCCGCTCAATTTGTAGCCGCCGGCCACCTTTTGCGCACGGGTCACCATGCTTTGCGGGTCGGAGCCGTGGTTGGGCTCGGTCAGGCCGAAGCAGCCAATGGTCTGGCCGGTGGCGAGTCGGGGCAGGTATTTCTGGCGTTGCGCCTCGGTGCCGAATTCAAAAATCGGCAACATCACCAGCGAGCTTTGCACGCTCATCATGGATCGGTAGCCGCTGTCCACGCGTTCCACTTCACGGGCGATCAGGCCGTAGGCCACGTAATTCAGCGCCGGGCCGCCGTAGGCCTCCGGGATGGTGGGTCCGAGCAGGCCCAGTTCGCCCATTTCACGGAATATGGCCGGGTCCGTGGTCTCGCTGCGAAAGGCTTGCGTGACGCGCGGCAGCAGTTTGTCCTGGCAGTAAGCGGCCGCGGCGTCGCGCACCATGCGCTCATCATCGCTGAGCTGGGCGTCCAGCAAAAAGGGGTCTTGCCATTGGAATGCGGCGTGGGCCATGGGAAATTTCTCCGGGAAAGCACACCCGCCAAAGGGGCGGGTCAGACTGCGCATTGGAGTGTACTGAGGCACGGCCCGCCTCGGCGACACTTGGGGTCTGTCACCCATCATTCCCGTGCTGAATCGAATCAGATTGTTGCCCTGCGCCGCGCTGGCGCTCTGGCTCGCGGTCGCTGTGCATTGCGGCCAGGCGCAAGCCTGGGGCCCGCTGGGCCACCAGACCGTGGCCATGGCTGCGCGCGCCCAGCTCACGCCCGAGGCCTTGGCCCGCCTGCAGGAACTCATGGCGTTGGAGCCCGGCGCCACGTTGGCAGAAATCGCCACCTGGGCTGACGAACACCGCAGCCCCGAGACCGCGCCCTGGCACTACGTCAATTTTCCAGCGGGCGACTGCAATTACCGCGCTGCGCGTGATTGCCCGCAGGGACAATGCGTGGTGGGAGTGCTCGACGAGCAACTGCGCATATTGGCATCGCAGGCCCCGCCGTCCGAACGTTTGCTGGCGCTCAAGTGGGTCGTGCATCTGGTCGCTGATTTGCACCAGCCGCTGCATGCCGGCATGCTGGAGGACCGGGGCGGTAACCGCTACCAGCTGCAGTTTCTGATGCGGTGGACCAATTTGCATGCACTGTGGGATTCGGGCCTGGTCCGCCACATGGGTGAGGACGCACCGACCTTGGCCGCGCGCCTGGCCCGCCAATTCTGGCCGTCTGCGCCGGGCAGTTTGAGTGTGCGCGCTGCCGCCGAGGAGTCCTGCCGTATGGCCCGCCAGCCCGGCTTTTATCCGCCCGGTACAGTGGGCCAGGAATACATCAGCACCTACAGCCCCATCGTGGAGCAACGACTCTGGCTTGCCAGTGTGCGACTGGCCGCACTCTTGAACCAGGCTTTGCGGTAGATTGACCCGTTTCAGCCTTTCTTCAACCTTTTCCGAGCCCACTATGACCGACGCAAAAACACGCCCCGACTCCGGCATCGTCCAGCTCACCATCAGCCCGCGTATCCGGCGCTCGCCTTTTTACGCGGCCACGGTGCGCGACGGGGTCAGCCATTTCACGGTCTACAACAAGATGCTGATGCCCTTGTCGTTCGGCCACCTGTCTGCCGAATACCAGCGCCTGATGCATGGCGTGGCGATGTGGGATGTAGCGGTGGAGCGCCAGGTTGAAGTCAGCGGTCCTGACGCCCACGCGCTAGTCCAAGTCCTGAGCGCGCGCGACCTCAGCAGCATGCAAGTCGGTCAAGGCAAATACGTGGCCATGTGCGACCACAGCGGGCGTTTGCTCAATGACCCGGTGCTGCTCAAGCTCTCGGACCGCTATTGGTTTTCATTAGCCGACAGCGATATGCTGATGTGGGTGCGCGCGATAGCCGCCGAGCGCAGATTCAACGTCGATGTGTGCGAGCCCGATGTTTCGCCGCTGGCCATCCAAGGCCCCAAGGCTGAGGCGCTGGCTGTGAAACTGTTCGGCGAGCGCGTGCGCGCCATCAAATATTTCGGCTGTCTGGAGACCGACTTGCAAGGCATCCCGCTCGTGCTGTGCCGCTCAGGCTGGAGCAAGCAGGGTGGCTTTGAGCTGTTCCTGCGCGACGGCAATCGGGGCGATGCATTGTGGGACATGGTCAAGGCGGCAGGCCAGGAATTTGACATTGGACCGGGCGCGCCCAACCACATCGAACGCGTGGAAAGCGGCCTGTTGTCCTGGGGCGGCGACACCACGGCGGATACCAATCCCTTCGAGGCGAATATGGCCAAGTTTGTGGATGTCAACTGCACGGTGGATTACATCGGCAAAGCGGCTTTGCAAAAAATTGCCTCAATCGGTCCGGCCCGCTTGATGGTGGGTTTGCGCCTGGACGGACAGGCGCCGTCGGACTGGCCGCTGATCGAGCGTGCGCCGGTTTTCCTGGATGGCCGTCAGGTCGGAACCATGTCGGCCGTAGTGTTCTCCCCTGCTCTGCAATGCACCATCGGCCTGGCACAGGTGCAGCGCGAAGTTGTGCAGGCCGGGCAGCGCGTGCAGGTGGTCACACCCATTGGCTTGCAGGGCGCGGTCACCCAGGCGCTGCCGTTTATTTAGCCGCAGCGTCCACGCGGCGCGGCCAAGGCAGCGCGCCCCACATACCGCTGGACATGGACGTGCCCGCCACGATCACCAGCGCGCAAGTGACCATCCAGGGGGTAACCACCTCGCCGAAAAACACCACGCCGTACAGCACTGCAAACATGGGTATCGCAAAGGTCACCGACAGCGTGCGCGCGGGACCGGCGCGTTGGATCAGCCGGAAAAACAGCAAATACGCCGAACCGGTGCACAAGACACCCAAGGCCAGTGCGGCCAGCCAGGCCGCGTGCGATGCCGGCTGATCAGGCCAGTAGTAGAGGGTCAGGGGAGCCAACGCCACGGTGGCTCCGAGCTGGCTGCCGGCGGCCATCACCAGCGGTGGCACGCCCGTGGCAAAGCGCTTGGTGATACTGGCAGCCAGCCCGTAGCAAACGCAAGCAAACAGGCAAGCCACCACGGCCCACCCGGTGGCCGTGCCGCCAGCGACCGGCTGAAAACTCACCTTGTCCCAGGCCAGCATGGCCACGCCGCCAAAGCCAATAGCCAGGCCGACCATGCGCGTCGCGTTCGGCCTGTCCTTGAGCCATGCCCACGCTACCAGCGCGCCGAACAGCGGAACCGTCGCGTTCAAAATGGACGATAAGCCGATGGAAATCGACAAGAGTGCAAAGGTGAAGCAGGCAAAAGGAATGGCTGAATTCAGCAGGCCAATGGACAAGGCCAGTTTCCAGTGCGAGCGCAAATCAGGCAGCTGACCGCGCATCGCCAGCAGCGGCATCAGCATCAGCGCGGCAATGCCTACGCGCAGGCCGGCTGTGGGTATGGCGCCGAACTCCACGGTGGCGATGCGCATGAACATAAACGACGCACCCCAGATCGCCGCCAGCACCACAAACTCGACCTGCCACGGAGGCGAAAAATTCTTCAAGGGGAAATTCATAATGCCTTTTCTAATTGCAGCAAGGCGATCTTGCGCTCCAAACCACCGGCGTAACCGGTTAGCGCACCGTTGCTGCCCACCACACGGTGGCAGGGCACGATGATACTGAGCGGATTGCGCCCGACCGCCGCGCCCACCGCGCGCGAAGCCGCAGGCTGCTTCAGGTAGCGCGCAATCTCGCCGTAGCTTTGCGTCACGCCATACGGAATCGCGCGCAGCCGCTCCCACACGCTTTGTTGAAACGGGGTTCCCGGCGACAGATCCAGCGGCAGGTCAAAGCGTGCGGTTTGCGCAGCAAAGTAGGCCGTGAGTTGCTCGCAAGCGGCCTGAAGAACAGGGTGCGCGGGGTTGATCTCCCATTGCTGCGGATCGGGCTGGTGTTGTTGCCCGTCGAACCAGACGCCGCACAGGCCCTGCGCGCTCGCGGCTAGCGTCATGCTGCCCAAAGGGCTTTTGTATGCGGTGCGTTCGATGCGGGGGCTCGTAGTGGTCTGCGTCATGGGTAAATCATACGCAGCGTGATACCTTGGGGCGGTTCGCTTACGGCCAACCGGCGTTCAAGCTCGGCAGAAGGGCAGACCTACAATCTGTTCCAACGCCTGTCTGTACAAAAAGGCCGCATTTTTGACCTTCTCTATTAGGGAACCATGCAACTCTCCCCCAGCATCTTCAAAGCCTACGACATCCGAGGCATCGTGCCGTCCACCTTGACCGAAGAGGTGGCGCTCGGTTTGGGGCGTGCCTTTGGCACGGTAGCCCGCGCGCAAGGGGAAACTACGGTGGCGGTGGGGCGCGATGGACGCCTGAGCGGACCTGGATTGGCCGAGGCTTTGATGGGCGGCCTGCAAGAGGCGGGCATGCAGGTGATTGACGTGGGCATGGTGACCACGCCGATGCTGTATTTCGCCGCCAACACGCTGTGCGCTAGCGGCATCATGGTCACCGGCAGCCACAACCCCAAGGATTACAACGGCTTCAAGATGGTGATGGCGGGCAAGGCGATTTACGGCGATGAAATCCAGACCCTGCGGCAGATGGTGGTGGACGAATCCTGGCGTGTGCAAAGCGGCGGATCGCGCAGCAGCGCGGATGTGCTGCCCGCCTACACGGCGCGCATCGTGGGCGACATCCGCCTGGCGCGGCCTTTGAAAATTGTGGTCGACTGCGGCAACGGCGTAGCCGGTGCATCGGCCCCGGCTATTTTGCGCGCCATCGGTTGCGAGGTGACCGAGTTGTTCAGCGAAGTCGATGGCAACTTTCCCAATCACCACCCGGACCCGAGTAAGCCGGAGAACCTGCGCGACCTGATCGCCGCCTTGCGCAAGAGCGATGCCGAACTCGGTCTGGCCTTTGACGGCGATGGCGACCGCCTGGGTATCGTGACCAAAGACGGGACCAATATTTTCCCGGACCGGCAGATGATGTTGTTTGCCCAGGACGTGCTGTCCCGCGTGCCCGGCGGGACGATTTTGTTTGACGTGAAATGCTCGCAGCGTCTGGCTCCGGCCATCACGGCGGCGGGCGGTGTGCCCATGATGTTCAAGACCGGGCATTCGCTCATCAAAGCGCAGATGAAGGCCATCAACTCCCCGTTGGGCGGCGAGATGAGCGGGCATATCTTTTTCAAAGAGCGCTGGTACGGTTTTGACGACGGCACCTACGCGGGTTGTCGCTTGTTGGAAATTGTCAGCAAAGTCGCCGATGCGAATGCGCTCTTGAACGGCCTGCCGTCGAGCTTCTCCACGCCCGAGCTCAACGTGTTGTGCGCCGAAGGCGAGCCACCCGATGTAGTGGCGCAACTGGTGGCGCGCGCGGCCTTCGCAGCGCCTGCCGTGCTCAACACCATCGATGGCTTGCGGGTCGACTGGCCCGATGGGTTCGGGTTGGTGCGTGCCTCCAACACCACGCCGGTGCTGGTGCTGCGTTTTGAGGGCCATACCCAGGCCGCGCTGGAGCGCATTGAGCACGCCATGCTGGCGCTGCTGCGCGAGGTCAAGCCCGGCGCGCAGATCCAGACCGCGGCGCACTGACGTCTGAGCCCGCGCGTGGCCCTTCAACTGCTGATCGTCAAACTGTCCTCGCTGGGCGACGTGGTGCAAACCGCGGCTGTGGTGCAGGACGTGTTGCAGCGTTTCCCTGACGCGCAGATCGATTGGGTGGTGGAAGAGGCGTTTGCGCCGCTGGTGTCCTTGGTAGCCGGCGTGCGCCGCGTGATTCCGGTGGCCCAGCGGAGATGGCGAACAGCGCGCTGGCGCGCTGACACCCGCCGCGAGCGCGCGGCCTTCATAGGCGATCTGCATGCGCATGCCTATGACGTGGTGCTCGATTTCCAGGGCCTTATCAAATCTGCTTTGGTAGCGCGTCAGGCGCGGCTGCGACCCGGCGGCTTCAGCGCCAGTTTTGCCAATGGCAGCGACGCCTGTTCTTATGAATGGCCGGTACGCTGGTTGTTGCGCCGCAGCTTTCCCATGCCGCAGCGTATCCATGCGGTGGCCCGCTACCGTCTGCTCGCTGCTTCGGCCTTGGGCTACACCACGCAGGGTGCAGCGACCGTACGCTGGCAATTCGCAGCCGCAGCGTCCACCAACACCCTTGTTTTTGCCCACGGCACGACCCGCGCTGACAACGAATGGAGCCCGCAGAACTGGCTGGCCTTGGGGCATCAGCTGATCGCGCAAGGCTTTACCTTGGCGCTGCCCCAATCCAACGACGCAGAGCTGGCGCGCGCACAGGCGCTGGTGCAGGCATGGGGGCCGCAGGCCTGTGTGTGGCCGCGCGAGTCGCTGGCCGATGTCGCCCGGCGCATGGCGGCTTGCGCGGGCGTGATTGGCGTGGACTCGGGCCTGAGCCACATCGCGGTGGCGCTGGGTTTGCCGCATGTGCAAATCTTCAGCCAGGACCGCGCCTGGCGCGCCGGGCCGGTCGGCACGGCTTTTCAAATTGCGGTGGGTGGAAAGCTGACCCCCGATGTACCAACGGTGCTGCACGCCTGGGAAGCGGCATGGGCGGCGCGCCCGGAGAAAGCTGCGTGAGGTCGGCCGGCGGCCTGTCCGCGCGTCTGGCTTTGCGGGTGTACGGGTTCTTATGCTGGGCCCTGATCCCGGCGCTGCGCTGGCGTTTGCGCCGCCGCGCCCGCACCGAGCCTGTGTACGGACAGCGTGTTGATGAGCGCTTCGGCTATTACGCTTCCGAGGTTTTGCAATCCTTGCGCCAAGGTTCCGGGCCCCGCGTCTGGGTCCATGCGGTCTCGCTGGGTGAAACCCGGGCTGCAGGCTTGTTGCTGACCGCTTTGCGTGACGCCATGCCCGGTGTGCGCGTGGTCTTAACCCACGGCACGGCCACCGGGCGCGCGGCCGGCGCGGCTTTGCTGCGGCCCGGCGATGTCCAGCTGTGGCAGCCTTGGGATACACCCGGGGCGGTGCGGCGATTTTTGGACGCATGCGCGCCACAGATGGGCCTGCTGATTGAGACCGAGGTCTGGCCGAATATGGTCGCGTGCTGCGCGCAGGCCGGCATGCCTTTGTATCTGGTGAACGCGCGCTTGAGCGACGTGTCCTTGCGTGCTTACCAACGCGCGCCTTGGCTGTCGGGCCCGGCTTTTGCCGCGCTGGCCGGGGTGTGGGCGCAGACCGATGCCGACGCAGCCCGCTTGCGTGCCTTGGGCGCTCCGGTGCGCGGGGTGGCGGGTAACTTCAAGTTCGATGCCCGCCCGGATGCGAAGCAAGTGGAACAGGGTCGGCTTCTGCGCGCTGCGCTGCACAAGCCGGTGGTGATGCTGGCCAGCAGCCGCGAGGACGAAGAGAGCCAGTGGTTGCAGGCCTTCCAAGCTGTGCGGGCTGACGTGCCCGATTGCCATTGGTTGCTGGTGCCGCGCCACCCGCAACGGTTTGAAGGGGTGGCCGACTTGTTGCGTAGCGCGGGACTGTCTTTCGCCCGCCGCAGCCAGCACAGCGCCTTGCTCGAATGGGTTGCCGATCCGGCAGAGGTCTGGCTGGGTGACAGCCTGGGCGAGATGGCGCTGTATTACAGCCTGGCCGACGTGGCTTTACTGGGTGGCAGCTTTGCACCTCTGGGCGGCCAAAACCTGATTGAAGCGGCGGCCTGTGGATGTACGGTGGTAATGGGTCCGCACACCTTTAATTTTTCTGAGGTGGCCGAACGGGCTGTGGCGGCCGGTGCGGCTGTTCGCGTGGCAGACATGGCCCAGGCGATTGCGGCTGTTGCCAAGTTGCTGGATTCGGATGCCCGCCAGCGCCACGCCCGCGCACAGGATTTTGCGGCGGGCTACGGAGGTGCGGTTGCCCGCACCGTGGCCGCGCTGATGGCGCTTCAGCCGCGGCTTACTTAGCCATCAAACCGTCGATTTCTTCGAGGTTGCTCTCCGCCAGCGTACCGGCGGCCTGGCGCAATTTGAGGTTGCTCACCAGCACGTCATACCGCGCTTTGGCCAGCTTGGCCTTGGTGTCGTACAGCTGGCTTTGGGCGTTGAGAACGTCGATATTGATGCGCACACCGACTTCGTAGCCCAGGCGGTTGGCGTCCAAGGCGCTCTGGCTGGACGCTTCAGCGGCCTCATAGGCTTTGACCTGACCCGCCAGTGAATGCAAGCCGTAGTAAACCGTGCGGGTGGTTTGTTGGGCGTTGCGGGTGAGCGCCTGGAGATCGTTGCGGGTTTTGTCTTCCAGCGCCAGTGTTTCCCGCAGCTTCGCACCGCGCGTACTGCCGGTGAACAAGGGGATGTTCACAACCACGCCGACGGAACCGGATTGTGTGTCACGGCTGCGGGTGAAGGTGTTGGCGCCGGTTTGGTCCACGTAGGTATTGGACCCACCCCAGGGGAATACCTTGCCCAGGGAGCCGGTTAAGGACACGGTGGGCGCGGTGTCAGAGCGCGCCTTTTCGGTTTCTAGCCGTGCCAATTCGAGCTCGGTGCGTTTGCTCTGAATTTGCGGCAGGTACTGTTCGGTGAGCGCGGCCCACTCGTTATCGGTGCCCAGAACCGCAGGCAGGCTCAGCGGCAGGCGCAAGGCGTTGGGCTTCAAATCTTTGCGCCCCACCAGTTGGTCCAGCAGACTTTGCCGTACGGTGAGGTCGTTTTGTGCGGAGATTTCTTGCGCAATCACCAGATCAAACTTCGCCTGGGCTTCGCGGGTATCCGTGATGGTGCTGGTGCCGACTTCAAAATTGCGCTTGGCCGCTGCGAGCTGTTCGCCAACCGCCGCTTTCTGCGCGCGGACAAACGCCAAACTGTCGCGCGCCGCCAGCACATCAAAGTATGCGCTGCTGACCCGCACCATCAGGTCCTGCCGCGCGGTGGCCAAAGCCAGTTCCACCACGGCGGCGTTGCGCTGGGCGGAGGTCAGGGCCAGCTCGTTGATTCGGCTATACAGGGTTTGGCTGAATGCCAGACTCATCGTGCCGTCCATTTCATTTTTCTGGGTCGTGTAATCGTAGGTATCCGTGGACGACTTGCTTTGCTGCCAGCCCTGCGCAACCGTTCCCTGCAGGCTGACCACCGGCGCGTATTGCGCCTGTACCTGCTCGGCCTTGGCCGATACCGCATCCAACTGCGCCTGGGCCGCCTGGTAGCTGGCGTCGTAGCTCTGCGCGGCTTGGTACATCTCCAGCAGACTTTCTGACTGCGCATTGAACACAAAGCCCATGCCAAAAAGCGCGACGCACAGCCGGCGGGGAAGGGGTAAGCGGATGCGGGATTTCATAGGCGGTTCCAGCGGCACGGGTTAAAACCGAAATTGCGGCAACTCAGCAAAACCTTGCAGCCGGGGGGCTACGGTGTCCCAGGGTTGAGTTGTCAGGAAGTCTGTGGCGCTGTTGCGCCGCACAATCGTTGTGCGCATGATGGGCTGGTCGCCCACAACGGCCGCCAAGCGCCCGCCTACCCGCAGCTGCGACAAAAGCCATGGCGGGACCTGGGCGACGGAGCCGCTGAGCAGGATGACGTCAAACGGACCGCCTTCAATGCTGCCTTCGCCCTGAACAGCGCCATTGGCGATGCGTACTTCCACATTGCGCACCCCCGCCTCCCGCAGTTTGTGGTGCGCGGCGTCGGCCAGTTCGGGCACCAACTCCAGCGAAAGCACATGGTGCGCGCGGTGACCCAGCAGTGCCGCCATATAGCCCGAGCCGGTACCGATTTCGAGGACGGTGTCGGTTGGTTCGATGTGCAAATCTTGCAAGAGCCGGGCCTCCACACGCGGGGCCAGCATGCATTGCCCGTGGCCCAGGGGCAGCTCGGTATCGGCGAAGGCCAGCGCCCGGTGTTGCTCCGGTACGAAATCTTCACGGCGCACCAGCGTCAGCGCTTCCAAAATGTCGCCATCCAGGACATTCCAGGGCCTGATCTGCTGTTCGATCATGTTGAAGCGGGCGGTACGTGTGTCGGAGATTTGCATTGCGGGTACTTTCAGCCAAGACTGTGTCAGGGTGCTCGATTCTCTATCGCGGGCATGATTGCAAGTTTAATTGCTTTTCAACCCGCCAAAACCCAGCACGCGGCGGGTCCAGGCCGCCAAGTCATCGGTGTAACAGTACACCACAGGAACGACAACCAAGGTGAGCAGGGAAGAGGTGATCACCCCGCCAATCACCGCCTGCCCCATCGGCGCGCGCATTTCAGACCCTTCGGTCAAGGCGAAGGCCAGCGGAACCATACCGAAAATCATGGCCAGCGTGGTCATCAAAATCGGCCGCAAACGCACCCGGGCCGCCATCAGCAAAGCTTCGGTGCGCTCCGCGCCGTCGCGCCGGGCCCGGTTGGCAAAGTCCACCAGAAGAATGGCGTTTTTGGTCACCAGGCCCATCAGCATGATCACGCCAATCACGGAGAACATGGAGATCGCCGAGCCAAAGGCCATCAGCGACAGCACCACGCCAATCAGCGTCAGCGGGAGTGCGGTCATCAAGGCCAGCGGCTGCACAAAACTTTGGAACTGGCTGGCCAGAATCATGTAAATGAAAATGACCGCCAGTGCCAACGCCGAGATCGCATAGGCGAACGATTCGGCCATGTCTTTGGTGGAGCCGCTGAACTGGTAGCTGTAGCCCGCAGGCATTGCCAACCCGTCCATCACTTTGCGGATATCGGCCGAGACTTCTCCCGCCGAGCGGCCGCTGACGTTGGCGCTGATGGCCACTTCGCGCTGCAGCGCGCGACGGTTGATCTGGTTGAAGCCGGTCGCCGCCTCGACCTGTGCCACCTGGCTCAAACGCACCACGCGGCTGCTGCCGTCGGCGTTGGTTCCTATCGCAAAAGGCAGGCGCTCCATATCCTGCGGCTGCATCCGGGCCTGCGGGTCGAGTTGCACATTCACGTCGTAGGTTTGTTCGTCGGGCGCGCGCCAGGTACCCACCGTTTGACCGGCCACCAGAATGCGCAAGCTGTTGCCGATTTGCGCCACCCCCAGGCCCATGTCGGCAGCCACAGCGCGCTTGATGCGCACCTCCAGCGTGGGCTTGTCGGGCTTGGCGCTGGAGTCCAGGTCCACCAGGCCGGGCACCTGGCGCAGCAGGGGCATGGCCGCTTGTGCGATGCGCTCCAGCTCGCGCCCGTCGGGGCCTTGCAGCGAAAACAGTATTTGCTTGCCGCCGCCCGCGCCGTCGCC
>CANFTU010000034.1 GCA_947450005.1 Comamonadaceae bacterium
GGTCGCCACGGCCGCCCCAGATGTGGGCAATTGCGGACGCCAGATCGGCGTTGTCGCTGCCGGCCCGCACCAGACTGCGCAAGTCGTACCCCTGGCTGGCGAAAAGACACAGGTAGAGCTGCCCTTCGGTGGACAGCCGGGCGCGGCTGCAGTCGCCACAAAAAGCCTGGGTCACGCTGCTGATGACGCCGATTTCACCCAGCCGAGGGTCATGGCGCCCGTGGGCAGCGGCGTAGCCCCAGCGTTGCGCGGTCTCGCCTGCTTGCGCTGCATCGAGCGCAACCAGCGGCATGGCCGATTGGATGCGTTCCACCACCGCGCTGGAGGGCAGTACATCGTCCATGCGCCAGCCGTTGGTAGCCCCCACATCCATGAATTCAATGAAACGCAACACCACACCGCTGCCCCGGAAATGCCGGGCCATGGGCAGGATTTCATGGTCATTGGTTCCCTTTTTGACCACCATATTGACCTTGATCGGACCCAGGCCCGCAGCCTGCGCCGCCGCTATGCCTTCGAGCACATCAGAAACCGGAAAGTCCACATCGTTCATGCGCTTGAAGACCGCGTCGTCGAGCCCGTCCAGGCTGACCGTGACCCGCTGCAGGCCTGCAGCCTTGAGCGCAGCCGCCTTGCGCGCCAGCAAGGATCCGTTGGTGGTGAGCGTCAAGTCCAGGGGCTTACCCTGCGGCGTGCGCAAGGCCGCCAATTGGGCGATCAGTACTTCGAGGTTTTTGCGCAGCAAAGGCTCGCCGCCGGTGAGCCGGATTTTTTCCACGCCATGGGCCACGAATTGGCTGGCGATGCGGGTGATTTCTTCAAAACTGAGCAGCTCAGACTGCGGCAGGTAGACATAATCCTTGTCAAAAACTTCTTTGGGCATGCAATAGCTGCAGCGGAAGTTGCAGCGGTCGGTCACGCTGATACGCAGGTCGTGCAGAGGGCGCCGGAAACGGTCCTGCAAGTGCCCGCTAGGACGGACCCGCGTGGCCGGGGCGAGGGCTGCTGCGGGTATGGCCAGACTGCGGGTGCGCTGGTCCACCAGCGGGAGAATGCGGGGCGTGGAATTTTCGGCCATGGGCTTATTGTGACCCTTGTTGAGCCGCTGAAATGGGGAGATAGCCGTGGTGCGGGAATGGTTGATTGCTTTCTTGGCGGTGGCGTGCGGCATCAGTGGCCTGGTGGCGTGGCGCGCCCTGCGGCGCGAGCGCGAGAACACGGCCCGCTTGAATGCGGCAATCGAAAGCATTGAAGGCAACGATTTTTCGCAGATTGCAGCACTCTCGGGCGCCAACGGGCCGCTGGCCCCGAGCTACCGCACGCTCGGTGTGATCGGCCAGAGGTTGCAATGGGGCAAAGAGGAGCTGCAAGCCCTGGTTGACGATGTGACCCGCGAGCTGCGCCAACGCAAAGAGGAGGCAGAAAACGCCACGCAGGCCAAGTCACGTTTCATCGCCGCAGCCAGCCACGACCTGCGCCAGCCCATGCACGCCATGGGTTTGCTCATCGCCCGCTTGGGACAACTTCCGCTGGGGCGTGGCGCGGATGCATTGGTCGACAACCTGGAGTCTGCGGTGCAGTCGATGCAGGATTTGCTCGATGGCCTGCTGGATTTGTCCAAGCTGGAAGCGGGGGCTGTTGCGCCGAATTTTCAGGCGCATCCGGTTGAGCAGACCTTCCAGGCCGTGCGCGCGGCGTTGGCGGTGCAGGCGCGCGCCCAGAATTTGCGGCTGCGGGTGCGGCCCACCGATTTATGGGCCTTGACCGACCCGGTGTTGCTGCAACGGGTGGTCATGAATTTGGGTCATAACGCCCTGCGCTACACCAGCGAGGGCGCCGTGCTGATTGTGTGCCGTGCGGTGCACAACGGGACCGGGGTCCGTATCGAGGTCCTGGACAGCGGGCGCGGGATTGATCCTGCACAGCATCAGCAAATTTTTCAGGAGTTTTACCGCGTCGATGGGGAGAGTGCCGATGTCTCGAAAGGCATGGGCTTGGGTCTGCATATCGTGGCCCGCACGGCGGATGTGCTGGGTGCTGCGTTGGCGGTTCGTTCGGCGCTGGGCTGTGGCGCGCGTTTCTCCGTCACGCTGCCGATTGCCCGACCCCGTCAGCTCCCGGCAGAGCCGGAACGCGTTGCAGCGCCGAGTCCGTCTGGCGCGCAAATCGCCGATTTGCAGGGCTTGCGGGTCCTGCTTTTGGAGGCGGATGACGCGTTGCGCGCGACCCTGGCGGGCTTGCTGCTGTCCTGGGGCTGCGAAGTCCTGGCGCAAACGGGTCTGGAGCCTGCGTTCATGCACATGCAGGGCGAGGGTTTTACCCCCGGGGTGCTGCTGTGTGATGCCGGCTTGGCCGGCCCGTCGGTTGGCGCGGTGGTCGAAGCGGTGCGACACCACTGTGGGCAGCCGATCCAGGCGTGCTTCTTCGGTGGACCGGCAGACGCTGCGCTGCGCGCCCAATGGCAGGAGCAAGGCCTGGTGGTGTTGGACAAACCCGTGCGGCCCGCGAAGTTGCGTGCCTGGCTGCGCCGTGTGCGCGCCTGCGGCTAGATGCCGGGTCTGAATCCGTATTGGACGCCGGCCAACACCGCCTGGGTGCGGTTGTGCACATCGAAGTAACGCAGGATGGACGAGACGTGCGACTTCACAGTTTCTTCGCCGATTTCGAGCCGCTGCGCGATATCCCGGTTGCTCAGGCCCTCCACCATGCAGCGGAACACCCGCTCTTGCGTGCGGGAAAGTGAGGCGCGTTTGGGCATGGTGCCGTCCACAATCTGCCCCTCCAGATCCAGCAAATCATCCGGTGTGTAGATGCCGCCATCCAGCACCACCTTGATCGCCTTGAGCAGGGATGCGCTGGGCTTGGACTTGCTGATGAACCCGGCGGCTCCGGCCGTAAGCACCTGCCGCATCAATTGGGCGTTGGCCATGCCGGAAATCATCAGCACCGGTACTTCGGGTGCGCGCCGCCCAAGTTGCTGCAGCATCTCCAGGCCCGTCATATCGGGCAGGTGGTAGTCCAGCAGGATCAGGTCCAGATCGCGATGGGAGATCAAAACCATGAAGGCGTCCTGCGCGCTGTCAGCCTGTATGACGTCGATGTCGTCGCCCAGCATTTGCAAAACCTGGTGCAAACCCTCCCGCACCAGTTCGTGGTCATCGATCGCCAAAATTTTCATGCGCGCATCCTAAATGAACCTTGAGCCCGCACACGCGGATACAAAAAAAGCCCGCGGATGCGGGCTTTTGAGGGTGGGACGAAGCCGCCTGCGGCTTTAGACCCCGTGCACCGACATCATCACCGGAACAATCAACAGCGCCACGATGTTGATGATCTTGATCAGCGGGTTGATCGCCGGACCGGCGGTGTCTTTGTACGGGTCGCCGACGGTGTCACCGGTCACGGCCGCTTTGTGGGTTTCCGAGCCCTTGCCACCGTGGTGGCCGTCTTCGATGTATTTCTTGGCATTGTCCCAGGCACCGCCACCGGTACACATGGAAATGGCCACGAACAGGCCGGTGACGATGGTGCCCATCAGCAAACCGCCCAGGGCTGCAGGCCCCAATACCAGGCCGACCACAATCGGTGCGACAACCGGCAGCAAGCTGGGGATCATCATCTCTTTGATCGCCGCGGTGGTGAGCATGTCCACAGCCGTGTCGTACTCGGGCTTGCCCGTGCCGTCCATGATGCCCTTGATATCGCGGAATTGACGCCGCACTTCCACCACCACCGCGCCTGCCGCACGGCCAACCGCTTCCATGGCCATCGCGCCGAAGAGGTAGGGGATCAAGCCGCCAATGAACAAGCCGATGATGACTTTGGGGTCGCTCAGGTCGAAAGTGACGTGGGCACCCAGGCCTTCGAGTTTGTGGGTGTAGTCGGCAAACAAGACCAGCGCAGCCAGGCCGGCCGAGCCGATGGCGTAGCCCTTGGTCACGGCCTTGGTGGTGTTGCCCACAGCGTCCAGCGGGTCGGTGATATCACGCACGCTGGCCGGCAGTTCGGCCATTTCCGCGATACCGCCGGCGTTGTCGGTGATGGGGCCGTAGGCGTCCAGCGCCACCACGATGCCGGCCATGCTCAGCATGGATGTGGCGGCAATAGCGATGCCATACAAGCCGCCCAGCTTGAAGGCGCTGTAGATGGCGGCGCAGACGAAGAGCACAGGCCAGGCGGTTGAGCGCATGGACACGCCCAGGCCGGCGATGATGTTGGTGCCATGGCCGGTGGTGGATGCTTGGGCGATATGTTGCACCGGTGCGTACTGCGTGCCGGTGTAGTACTCGGTGATCCAGACCAGGGCACCAGTCAGGATCAGGCCAATCGCGCAGGCGCCGAACAGGCCGCTGGCGCTCAGCGTCGCGCCGTCTGCCAGCGCGACCGGCGCGGGAAACAGCGCCTGGGTCACAAAGTAGAACGCGATCAGCGACAAACCGCCTGCAACGGCCAGGCCTTTGTACAGGGCGGGCATCACGTTCTTCATGTCGGGCGCGGCCTTCACGAAGAAGCAGCCAATGATGGAGGCGACGATGGATACGCCGCCCAGAACCAGTGGGTACAGCACCGCGTTAGGTCCGGCGGTGCCGGCCATCAGCGCACCCAGCACCATGGTCGCAATCAGCGTCACCGCATAGGTCTCAAACAGGTCGGCGGCCATGCCGGCGCAGTCGCCCACGTTATCACCCACGTTGTCGGCGATCACCGCCGGGTTGCGGGGGTCATCTTCCGGAATGCCGGCTTCGACTTTGCCCACCAGATCCGCGCCCACGTCAGCGCCTTTCGTGAAAATGCCGCCGCCCAGACGGGCAAAAATGGAGATCAGCGAGGAACCAAACGCAAAGCCGACCAGCGGATTGAGTAAGGCGGCAAAGGCTTTGCCGTCCGCAGGGGCGGGGCCTGATGTCAGGTAGGCATAGAAGCCGGTGACGCCCAGCAGTCCAAGGCCAACGACCAGCATGCCGGTGATCGCGCCGCCGCGGAATGCCACATCCAGTGCGGGGCCAATGCCGCGTGTGGCGGCTTGGGCGGTGCGCACATTGGCGCGCACCGAAACGTTCATCCCGATAAAGCCGCAGGCGCCGGAAAGCACCGCGCCCAGCACGAAGCCGACCGCGCTGAGCTGGTCGAGGAATGCCGCGATAAGAATAGCCAAGACCACGCCGACCATGGCGATGGTTTTGTATTGGCGGGCCAGGTAGGCCGAGGCACCGGTTTGGATGGCTGCTGCGATTTCTTGCATCCGGGCATTGCCCGCGTCTTGCGAAAGAATCCAACTGCGGGCCCATACGCCGTAGATGACGGCAATCAAACCGCATCCGATGGCCAAGATGACCGCGTTACTAGCTGACATAAAAACACTCCTGCAAATGTTGCGCGATGGTGGGGGCAACGCTTGCGAGACCCCCGCTTGCGTTGCTTCCTCGCGCGCACATGCATCGGTATGCAGGTAGCGTCGATTGGCCAACCGCCGGACTGTAGCGCCATTCCATGGTGCGAAAGCGCGCCTGCAAGTGCGGAGTCAGTAAACTAGGGGTTAATCCTAGGTTGTTCACGCAAGCTGGGCTCGCATCCCTTCAACTTCCCCACAATTTATGGCACTCGACAAAGTCTCCCCCGGTAAAAACGCGCCCCAGGCCTTCAACGTCATTATTGAAATCCCCATGAACGCTGACCCGGTGAAGTACGAGGTCGATAAGGAAACCGGCGCGATTTTTGTGGACCGCTTTATGAGCACGTCCATGCACTACCCGACCAATTACGGTTATGTGCCCAAAACCATCTCCGGAGATGGGGACCCGGTCGATGTGCTGGTGATCACCCCGGTGCCGCTGATTCCCGGTGTCGTGGTGACCTGCCGCGCCATCGGCATTTTAAAGATGGAGGACGAAGCCGGGCAGGACGGCAAAATTCTGGCGGTGCCAACCGACAAGATTCTGTCGATCTACACCCAGTGGCAAAAGCCCGAAGACTTGAACCCGATGCGCTTAAAGACCATCGCCCATTTCTTTGAGCATTACAAAGATCTGGAGCCCAACAAGTGGGTCAAGATTTTGGGCTGGGAAGGCCCCGAGTCGGCGCACCAGGAAATCCTGGAAGGCATTGCGAATTACCAGAAATCACTGGGCTGATCCCGGAACGCTGCGTGCGCGCTAGCTGACCGCTCGCAAGGGGCTGCGCGCCTCCAGTTGCTCCAGGTAGTTTTCCACCCCGGCGCCCTCGCGCTCCAGAAAACGCGCCACCGCGTCCGCAAAGGCCGGGTGCGACAGCCAGTGCGCGCTGCTGGTTTTGACCGGCAGCAGCGCCCGGGCCATTTTGTGTTCGCCCTGCGCGCCGCCTTCAAAACGATGGTAGCCGTGGGTGATGCACCATTCCAGCGGCTGGTAGTAGCAGGCTTCGAAGTGCAGGCAGTCAACCCGCTCCAGCGCCCCCCAGTAGCGGCCGTACGCCACGCGCAGCGGATCGGTGGCGTCGTTGAGCGCGATCAGGCTGCAGGCGATCGGCTGCCCATCGCGCATGCCCAGAAACAGCAGCCAGTTGTCGGGCATGGTGTCTTGCATGCGTTGGAAAAAATCGCGGCTGAGATAAGGTGTGTTGCCGTGCTCCAGGTAGGTGCGCTCATAGCAGCTGTAAAAAAAATCCCAGTCGCTGCTGCGGATCTGGCGGCCTTGCTTGTGGATAAATTCCACGCCTGCATCGCGCACCTTGCGCCGTTCCTGGCGGATTTTTTTGCGCTTGTCTTGCGTCAAGGTTGCGAGAAATTGCTCAAAACTGTTGTACGCGGGTTTGGAGTTGGTCCAGTGAAACTGCACGGTGTGGCGCAGCATCAAGCCGGCCTGGGCGCAACTGGCGGTGTCTTCTTCGGTGCCGAATAGCAAATGCAGAGACGACAGTTCTTTGGATTCGCACCACGCCAACACCGCATCAATGAGCGCTGCGCGCGCCTGCGGGTCGCGCGCCAAAAGCCGCGGCCCGGGAACCGGGGTGAAGGGGACGGCCACGGTGGCTTTGGGGTAATACGCCAGCCCGTGCTGCTGGTAGGCGTTGGCCCAGGCCCAATCAAAAACGTATTCGCCGTAGGAGTGGCTTTTCTCATACACCGCGCATCCGGCGGCCAGCGCATCGCCATCCCAAAGCGTGATGAAAGATGCAATCCACCCGGTGCGCGCGCAAGCACTGTGGCTGTGGTGCAGCGCATCCAGGTAGGCGTGGCGCATGAAGGGGCTGGATTGCGTCTGTTGCGCCAGCAGCGCATCCCATTGGGCGGCGTCGACGTCAGACGGGCTTTGCACCACCCGAATGACATAATCCAAAAGCCCTTCTACCTTGCGCATGTTGACCTCTTCCACCCCATGAATCTGAAAATTTGCATTGCCCAGCTCAACTTCGTGGTGGGTGATGTAAGTGGCAATGCGCAGCGCATTGTCGCCGCAGCCACCCAAGCCTATGCCCAGGGTGCGCGGCTGGTTTTGACCCCCGAGTTGTCGATTTGCGGATACGCCGCCGAAGATCTGTTTTTACGCCCGGCCTTTGTGCAGGCCTGTGAGGACGCTGTGCAAGACGTGGCGCGCTCGCTGGCCCACCTGCAGGGTCTGTATGTCGTGGTGGGCCACCCCAGCGGCGGCGACCGCCGCACTGCTTCGGTGCGCGTGCAGGAGCGCTTCAACTGCGCCACAGTGGTGCGCGAGGGCCAGACCGTCGCCGTGTACGCGAAGCAGGAGCTGCCGAATTACCAGGTGTTCGACGAGCGCCGCTACTTCGTGCCCGGAAATAAGCCCTGCGTGTTGGAGGTTGGGGCAGGCGACGCAGCGGTTCGCGTCGGCTTGTTGATTTGTGAAGACGCCTGGTTCGACGGTCCCGCGCAGGCGGCGATGGCAAACGGGGCGCAGATGCTGGCTGTGATCAACGCGTCACCGTTTCATGTTGGCAAAGGCTATGCCCGCGAAGCGGTGATGGCCGAGCGGGCCCGCGCCTGCGCTGTGCCGCTGGTGTACGCGCATCTGGTGGGCGGGCAGGATGAATTGATTTTCGAAGGCCATTCCTTCGCCTTGGCCGCTGACGGTGTGCTGGCAGCCCGGGCGCCTAGCTTTACCGAGTCCCTGTTCATGGTCGATGCGCGACCGGCCGCAAGCGGTCTGGTGCTTTCCGGATCGGTCGAGCCGCAGCGCGCGGAGCAGCGGGATTTGTGGGATGCGCTGGTGCTGGGGGTGCGCGACTATGTGGAAAAAAACGGTTTCCCCGGCGTGCTGCTTGGCTTGTCGGGGGGCATCGATTCCGCGCTGGTCTTGGCCATTGCCGTGGACGCGCTGGGCGCCAAGCGGGTGCGCGCGGTCATGATGCCTTCGCCCTACACCGCTGATATCAGTTGGATGGACGCCCGCGAGATGGCCCGGCGCATGGGCGTGCAGTACGACGAAATTTCCATTGAACCCGAATTCGACGCCTTCAAAGCGTCCCTGGGTCCGCTGTTTGAGGGGCGCGCGGAAGACACCACGGAGGAGAACATCCAGGCCCGTATTCGCGGCACGATGCTTATGGGCCTGAGCAACAAGCTCGGGGCGATGGTGCTGACCACGGGCAACAAGTCGGAAATGGCCACCGGATACTGCACCTTGTACGGCGACATGGCCGGCGGGTTTGCGGTGATCAAAGATTTATTGAAGACCCAGGTATTTGCTCTGGCGCGCTGGCGCAACCTGCATGATCCGTACGGTAGCGGCACAGAGCCGATTCCCGAGCGCATCATCACCCGCCCACCCAGCGCCGAGTTGCGCGCCAACCAGACCGACCAGGACAGCTTGCCCGCTTATGAGGTGTTGGATGCCATCATCACCCACTACATGGAGAATGACGGCAGTCCTGAGGCGGCCATCGCGGAGGGGTTTTCCAGCGCCGATGTGCAACGCGTGACGCAATTGATCCGTCTCAACGAGTACAAGCGCCGCCAGTCGCCGCCGGGCATCCGGCTCACCCACCGCAGCTTTGGCAAGGATTGGCGCTATCCTATTACCAACCGATTTCGCGGCTGATGCTGCGTGGCGGGCACAAAGCCCAACCCTCCGGAGACAACGATGAAACAAATTACCGCCGTGATCAAACCCTTCAAATTGGAAGAAGTGCGCGAGGCGCTGGGCGAATGCGGCGTGACCGGATTGACTGTGACCGAAGTCAAAGGCTTTGGCCGCCAGAAGGGTCACACCGAGCTGTACCGCGGCGCCGAGTACGTGGTCGACTTTTTACCCAAGGTGAAAATTGAGGTGGTCGTGAAAACCGAGGATGTGGACCGCTGTGTCGATGCGATCGTGAACGCCGCGCGCACCGGCAAGATCGGTGATGGCAAAATTTTTGTCACCAGCGTGGAGCGGGTCGTGCGTATCCGCACCGGCGAACAGGACGAAACGGCTGTTTGATGCGGTCTCAGCCCGCAGGCCGGTAGTCCACCAGCCGGGTGCCGGCCCACTCATCGTGCCAGAACTGTTTGAGCGGGTGGAAATGGCTCAGGGCGGCCCACACAGCCACCCACACGAGGAATGCCGCGCTGGTGCCGGCAACGGTCAAAGACGCCGCATAAGCCGTTAGCAGCGGTGGAACGCACCAAATCCAGATTAGCAGGTAGCGCAGCATGGCGCGTTGCTGGGTCAGAGCCTCACCCTGGACATCGACGACGCGGATGCGCCATGTCTTCATAGCCAGTGTTTGGCCCCGGCGCCAGAACCAGACGAAATAAATCCCCAGCACACCAAACAAAAACGCTTGCAAGCCGAAGCGGTTGTTCATCGCATGCCGGGTCTGGGTCAGCGTTCCAAAAAGGTAGCCCGCGATAAAAACCACGCCGAACAGCAACAGACCTTCGTAGACCCAACTGCCCATCCGGGGCAGCAGCGCGGGGGCCCGGAGTTCTGGTGGCGATGCAGGCGCGTGGTCCGGGGGCGCTGCTGACTGCCCGGCTGTGTCAGGCACCGCTATGCGATGCCGGTTTTGCCAGTGTCGCGGGACGCAGGGGCAGCAGAGTTTTGCGGTCAATAGGCCGCGCAGCACTGGCCGTGGCCTTTTCGGTTTCAGTGCTGTGGCGGGTGACCGCGATGGTGGCAAGTTTTTCCTTGGGAATGGGCTTGGGTGCAATCGCGGCACCGGTCGGGACCGGCGGCGTGCGATCGGACAGCGCCTTGCGGTCGGCTTCGCTCAGCGACTGATAGGTTTCCCAGTGGCTGGCCAGCTCCTGCGAATTCACATTTTTGCTTTGGGCAAAATTCAGGCGGGCGAGCTGCCGCTCTTTGGTGCTGAGCAGCGCCCACTCACCCATGCGCTCGCGAATCTTGGCCTGGTCAGCGGGGCTGAGCTGCGCGTAATTTTTGACAATCGAACGCCATTTCCGGCGGCGTGTGGTCGACATGTCGTCCCAGACTGGAGCCAAGGGCTGCAGAACCTGCTGTTCGACCTCCAGCAGCTCGGCCCACTTCGGCGCCGTGATAGGCGGCAGTGTGGGGGCTAAGGCCGTGGGCCTGGGGCTGTTCTCAGGATTCGCATCCAAGGCAGCAACTGGGATGGATAACGCACACAAAGCAAGCGTTGCCAAGAGTGTCCCCCACAGACCTCTGCAAGAGGCGAAAGCCCGGGCTGAAGCTGGCAGCGCGCAAAGTGCCATGTGCTTGCCTTGTCAGTCCCGAACGGTGGAGCGCAAAAACTGCACAAACCCCGGGTCGGTATAGGCCACAGGCGGCAACTCCGCGGTTAACAACTCTATATCCACATCGGCCAGTTCGTCAGCGCGGAATTGGTCCTGAACCGCGTCGATACAAAAGAGGCCGACGAGCAGAACGGCCATCGGCACCAGGCTGGATAACTTAGCCCAACTGCCCATGGGCCCGCCCATTGTCAGCACGGCGCCGTGGCGTTGGCTGGCCGAAACCAGACTTGGCTGCTTGGACAGGCGGGTCATGGCCTGTTCCCGGGCGACGCGAAGGCGTTGGGTGATGTCGTGGTCGAGGTGCTGCGCGCCTGCATTCAGTCGGGCACTTAAACGCTGACCGAATTGGTCAGTCCGTGATGGCGACGCGGTGGCGGGCATGGTTATTCGCTCGGATGTCATAGTGTGATTCCCCTTATTTTCAACGCTTTTGACAAAGCTGCAACTGCCCTGAAACAATGCGTTTTGACGCTGCCTTGTGAGCAGCCCATGACGGCGGCCGTCTCGGCTAAATCCATCTCCTCCCAATAACGCAGCAGGAAGGCTTCCCGTTGACGCGCGGGCAAAAGTTCCAACTCTTGTTCGATTTGACGCAGGGTTTGACTCCGCTGAGCCTGGTTTTCGCTGCTTTCTTGCGCCTGTGGGGCGTCTGCCGACAGCAAGTGGGACAGCGCCTCGGGGTCGTTCTCGCCCTGTTCGTCTTCAAAATCATCCAGATTCGAAAAATGGGCCTTATGGGTTTTCTGCCGGCGGAACCAGTCGATGGTGCTGTTTGACAGGATTTTTTGGAACAGCAGCGGCAATTCCCCGGCGGGTTTGTGGCTGTAGTGCTCGACCAGCTTCATCATGCTGTCTTGAACGATGTCCAAGGCGGACTCTTCGTTGCGGACATGGTAGAGGCTGCGCTTGAAAGCCCGATTTTCAACGCTTTTGAGGAAGTCCGATATTTCTGCGGGTGTGGCCAAACCTGGGGTGCCTTGGAGCGGTGGAAGAGAGTCGTCCTGTGTCCACGTCGGGTGGGGAGTCCCGGGAAATTATGGCACTGCAGGCGTCGCTCACCTCGCACCCGTGAGACGCTGTCGGTTCGCGGCTGGAAAATGTCATAATCTAAGGCTGCACTTAACAACGCAAACGGGTTCTGGTTCGGCGCACTATTCCTTGCGCCCATGGCCTTAACCTTAAGTTTCAACCCCGGCTCACAAGGCGGAGGGAAGAAGCACCCAAGGTTTTTCGTTAGAGAAATTCGCAAAGGTTCATCATGGAAATATCCAAAAAAGAAATAGCCGCTACGGCTGTCGCAACCGCACACCTCGATTCCGAAGAGCTGCGCGGGGCTGAAATACTGATCAAAGCGCTACAGGCTGAAAACGTCAAATACGTCTGGGGTTACCCGGGCGGCGCCGTGCTGCACATCTACGATGCTTTTTTCAAGCAGGAGTCGATCCAGCATGTTTTGGTGCGCCACGAGCAGGCTGCCGTCCACGCTGCGGACGGCTACGCCCGCGCCACCGGTGATGTGGGCGTAGCGCTCGTCACTTCCGGCCCGGGTGTCACGAATGCGGTGACCGGCATAGCCACCGCCTATATGGACAGCATCCCCATGGTGATCATCACCGGGCAGGTGCCGACCCACGCCATCGGTCTGGACGCATTCCAGGAGTGCGACACAGTCGGCATCACCCGCCCGATCGTGAAACACAATTTTCTGGTCAAGGATGCCCGCGATATGGCGGATACCTTGAAAAAGGCATTCCATATCGCGCGAAGCGGTAGACCTGGCCCTGTGGTCGTGGATATTCCGAAAGATGTATCGTTCAAAAAGGTGCCTTACACCGGCTACCCTGAGACCGTCACCATGCGCTCCTACAACCCGATGCGCAAGGGTCACGGTGGTCAGATCCGCAAGGCTTTGCAGTTACTGTTGACTGCCAAGCGGCCTTACATCTACACCGGCGGCGGTGTATTGATGAGCAACGCCTCGTCCGAGCTGCGCACCTTGGTGGACATGCTGGGTTATCCCTGCACGAACACCCTGATGGGCTTGGGTGCTTATCCAGCCAGTGATCCAAAATTTTTAGGCATGTTGGGCATGCATGGCACGGTCGAAGCAAATAACGCCATGCAGAACTGCGACGTGCTGCTCGCTGTGGGTGCGCGTTTTGATGACCGCGTGATCGGCAACCCCAAGCACTTTGCGCAAAACGAGCGCAAGATCATCCACATCGATATTGACCCGTCTAGCATTTCCAAGCGCGTCAAAGTGGACATTCCAATCGTGGGCGACGTCAAAGAAGTGCTGACTGAAATGATCGCGATGATCAAGGAGACCAGCACCCGCCCCGAACCAGCGGCGCTGGGCGGTTGGTGGGAAGCCATTGAAGGCTGGCGCAAGCGCGACTGTCTGAAGTACAAGCCCGGCAGCGGCGAGATCATCAAGCCGCAGTACGTGGTGGAGACCCTGTGGAACATGACCAAGGACGTCGAGACGTACATCACCTCCGATGTGGGTCAGCACCAGATGTGGGCGGCGCAGTATTACCGTTTCGATGAGCCGCGGCGTTGGATCAATTCCGGCGGTCTGGGCACCATGGGCGTGGGCATTCCCTATGCCATGGGCATCAAACTGGCCAAGCCTGAGGCGGAAGTGTTTTGCATCACAGGCGAAGGATCGGTGCAAATGTGCATCCAGGAGTTGTCCACCTGCTTGCAATACAACACGCCGATCAAAATCGTGTCGCTGAACAACCGCTATCTGGGTATGGTGCGCCAATGGCAGGAAGTGGAGTACGAGGGCCGTTACAGCCACAGTTACATGGACGCTTTGCCTAATTTTGTGAAGCTGGCCGAGGCGTACGGTCACGTGGGTATGTTGATTGAGCGCACGGAAGATGTGGAGCCTGCTTTGCGGGAAGCCCGCAAACTCAAGGACCGTACGGTGTTCATGGATTTCCGCACCGACCCGACTGAGAACGTGTTCCCCATGGTGCAAGCCGGCAAGGGCATTACCGAAATGCTGCTGGGCTCAGAAGACCTCTGAGCAAAGCCTATTTATTAACCTGATAGACGAATCTATTGCCCGTCAAGCCGCGCGGTTACCGCTGCGCGGGGAGGGCGGCGAAAAGAGGAATCGAGACGTATGAAACACATCATTGCAGTACTTTTGGAAAACGAGCCCGGCGCGCTTTCGCGGGTGGTTGGTTTGTTCTCTGCCCGCGGCTACAACATCGAGTCACTGACCGTCGCCCCTACGGAAGACCCGAGCCTGTCGCGCATGACCATTGAGACCACGGGTTCGGACGACGTCATTGAGCAAATTACTAAACACCTGAATCGCTTGATTGAAGTGATCAAAGTGGTTGACCTGACAGAAGGTTCTTATATCGAGCGCGAATTGATGATGGTCAAAGTGCGCGCGGTGGGTAAAGAGCGCGAAGAGATGAAGCGCATGGCGGACATCTTCCGTGGCCGCATCATCGACGTGACCGACAAGAGCTACACCATTGAGTTGACGGGTGATCAGTCCAAGAACGACGCGTTTTTGGAGGCCATTGAGCGCGCAGCGATTTTGGAAACAGTGCGTACCGGCTCCAGCGGCATTGGCCGCGGCGAGCGTATTTTGCGAGTGTGATGGGTTGTGTAACTAGGCGCTTGCCGCCGTTTTTATTTCGGAGAAAAAGATGAAAGTGTTTTACGACAAAGATTGCGACCTGAGCCTGATCAAAGGCAAGACCGTGGCGATCATCGGATACGGCAGCCAGGGCCATGCGCACGCGCAAAACTTGAACGACAGCGGCGTCAAAGTGGTCGTCGGCTTGCGCAAAGGCGGCGCGTCCTGGCCCAAGGTTGAGAAAGCCGGTCTGAAGGTGGCTGAAGTTGCCGATGCGGTCAAGTCCGCCGATGTGGTGATGATTTTGCTGCCCGATGAGCAAATCGGTTCCGTGTACACCAATGACGTCGAGCCCAACATCAAACAAGGTGCCTCGCTGGTATTCGCCCATGGTTTCAATGTCCATTACGGTCTGGTTTCGCCCCGCGCGGATCTGGACGTTTGGATGGTTGCACCCAAGGCGCCGGGTCATACCGTACGTGGCACGTATGTGCAAGGTGGCGGCGTTCCCCATCTGATCGCGATCCACCAGGACAAATCGGGTCGTACCCGTGACCTGGCGTTGAGCTATGCCATGGCCAATGGCGGCGGCAAGGCCGGCATCATCGAGACGAATTTCCGCGAAGAAACCGAGACTGATTTGTTCGGTGAGCAAGCCGTTCTGTGCGGCGGCACGGTCGAGTTGATCAAGGCCGGCTTTGAGACTTTGGTTGAAGCTGGTTACGCACCGGAGATGGCCTACTTTGAGTGCCTGCACGAGCTGAAGTTGATCGTGGACATGATTTATGAAGGCGGCATCGCCAACATGAACTATTCGATCTCCAACAATGCCGAATACGGCGAGTACGTCACCGGTCCGCGCATCGTCACCGCTGCGACCAAAGACGCGATGCGCCAGTGCCTGAAAGACATCCAGACCGGCGA
>CANFTU010000035.1 GCA_947450005.1 Comamonadaceae bacterium
CGTCAGCCGCGAGTTGCTGCAGGAAAGCCGCGACGTGAAAGCGATCCGCGAGGGTTGCACCAAGCGCGTGCTGGGCATGCTGGAAGATCTGGCCAAGCACGATAAGGCGCCCGAGGCATCCACAGACGGTGTCACCGATGTGGTGAGCGAGGAGGACAAAGCGTTGGTGGGTAAATACACCCAGTTCTACAACGAGTTCGGCGCTGTGCTCAAAGAGGGGCTGGGCGAAGACTTCGCCAACAAGGACCGTCTGGCCAAACTGCTGCGCTTTGCCTCCACCAGCAGCGATACCGTCAGCGTCTCATTTGCCGACTACAAAGCCCGCATGAAGGAAGGCCAGGAGGCGATTTACTACATCACCGCCGACACGCTGGCCGCCGCCAAAAACAGCCCGCAGTTGGAAGTCTTCAAGAAAAAAGGCATTGAAGTGCTGCTGATGACAGACCGCGTGGACGAGTGGGCGCTGAACTACCTGAACGAGTTTGAAGACACCCCGCTGCAAAGCGTGGCCAAAGGCGCGGTGGACCTGGGCACCTTGCAAGACGAAGCCGAGAAAAAAGCCGCCGAAGACGCCGCGGAGACCTTCAAGCCCACGCTGGCCAAACTCAAAGAAGCGCTCAAAGACAAGGCCGAAGACGTGCGCGTCACCACCCGGCTGGTGGACAGCCCGGCCTGTCTGGTGGTGCAAGACCATGGCATGAGCACCCAACTGGCGCGCATGCTCAAGCAAGCCGGTCAAAAAGCGCCGGAAGTCAAACCGGTGCTTGAAGTCAACGCCGACCACCCGCTGGTCAAGAAGCTGGACGGCTCGGTGCACTTCCACGATCTGGCGCACATCCTGTTTGACCAGGCTTTGCTGGCCGAAGGCGGCTTGCCAGAAGACCCTGCGGCCTATGTGAAGCGGGTGAACGCGCTGCTGGCCTGAGGCCTGCCGTTCAGGACGCCGCCCAGCGCGGAGGCCGCTTTTCGAGAAAAGCGGCAAAGCCCTCGTGAGCGTCAGCAGTGGTGCGAGCGCGGGCAATGGTTTGGGCGCTCAGTTCGCGCACCGCCTCGTCGACGGGTCCTACGCTGAGCCGCCCGAAAAACTCCTTGATGGTGCGCTGCGCCTGCGGGCTGCCCTTGCGCAGCGCCTGCAGCGCGGAGTCCACCGCTGCATCCAGTTCTCCGGCCGGGACCACTTGGTCCACCAACCCGATGGCCAGGGCACGCGGCGCGTCGATGCGTTCGGCCATCAAAGCCAGAGCCTTGGCGTGGCGTATTCCCACGGCGTTGACCAAATAAGGGCCGATGACGGCCGGCAAGATACCCAGCCGCGCCTCGCTCAAGGCAAAACGGGCGTCGTCGCCGGCAATGGCCATATCGCAGGCGCACACCAGACCCACGCCGCCGCCCAGGGCGGCGCCCTGCACCCGGGCCAGGGTCGGCTGCGGCATCTGCGCCAAGCGCGAAAGCATGGAAGCGAATCGCCTCGCATCCGCCAAGTTGTCGGCCTCGCTGGCCTGGCTGGCGCGCTGCATCCACTGCAAGTCCGCGCCGGCGCTGAAATGCTTGCCCTTCGCCGACAAGACCACCAGCTGCACATCCGGGTTGGAAGCCAGCGCCGCAAAGGCCGCGTCGAGCTCGTCAATCATCTGCTCATCGAAAGCGTTGAAGACCGCAGGCCGGGCCATCTCGACCCAGGCCACGCCGTCGCTGCGCACCGCAACCTGCAGGGTGAAAAAGTGATTCGTCATGCTGCCATCTCCAAAGATTTGCCACTGGCGTCGACTGTAGAACACGGATCCCGCCGCTGGCTACACTGGCATCTTTTACCAACACGCAAGCTGCCATGACATTTCTGTCCCACCCCCGCACCCTTCTGGCCGCCTCGGCCATGATCCTGTCCCAGGCTGTCTGGGCCGAAGATGCCACGCTCGCCGCTGCCGCCAAGGAGCCGGGCGCCACGCAGACCGCCAGCGGCTTGGTCTACCGCGCCCTCAAAGAAGGGACCGGCGCCAGCCCGAAAGCCACGGATCTGGTCAAGGTGCATTACCGGGGCACCTTCCCGGACGGCCGCGAGTTCGACAGTTCGTACAAACGTAACGAGCCAACCGAGTTTCCCTTGAACCAAGTCATTCCCTGTTGGACCGAAGGCGTGCAGCGGATGAAAGTGGGTGGTAAAGCCAAGCTCACGTGCCCGTCAGGCATTGCCTACGGCGCACGTGGCGCCGGCAATGTCATCCCACCCAATGCCACGCTGCTGTTTGAGGTGGAGCTGCTCGCAATCAACGGGAAATAAAGGCCCGGCAAAGCCGCAAAGAGACCTAACAGCCGGGCTGGCTCAGCCTTTGGCCGCTTGCAAAAGCTGCCGGGTGGCCTGGGCCTCTGTGCGGGCTGCCAGGGCAAAGTCGCTGCCGCTGCTGGCGTACAAAACGCTGCGGGAACAGTTCACCACAATGGGCCCAGTGACCTTACCTGCGGTACTGCGGTAACCCGCCTGCACGGTGGCATGGGCGTCCCCTCCCTGCGCACCGACACCCGGAATCAACAGGGGCAAGGTTGGCGCCAGCTCCCGCACGCGAGCCACTTCGGCGGGATAGGTCGCACCCACCACCAGCCCGAGTTGACCGTTGCGGTTCCAGTCACCGGCAGCCAATTGGGCAATACGCTCAAACAGCTTGGGTTGGCCGGCAACATCAGCCAAAGAACGGGTTTGAAAATCGTCGCCACCGGGGTTGGAGGTGCGGCACAACAAAAACGCGCCCTTGCCGGGATAGCGTAAATAGGGCTCGACCGAATCAAAACCCATGTAAGGCGACAGGGTGACCGCATCTGCACCATATCGCACGAACGCCTCAACCGCATATTGCTCGGCGGTGTTACCGATGTCGCCGCGCTTGGCGTCCAGAATCACCGGCACGCGCGGAGCTGCCTGGCGGATATGGGCAATCAGACGCTCGAGCTGGTCTTCGGCGCGGTGGGCGGCGAAATAGGCAATTTGCGGTTTGAAGGCCAGCACCTGGTCGGCAGTGGCGTCGACGATGGCCGCGCAAAAGTCAAAAATGCGCTGGGCATCACCGCGCCAATGGAGCGGGAATTTGGCGGGGTCGGGATCCAAACCCACGCACAAGAGCGATTGGTTGAGGTGCTGCGCGTCGCGCAACTGCTCGGTAAATGCGGGGCGGTGCGCGCTCATCGGGGCATTGTAGGACGCGGCTTCAGTGCTGGTGACCGTGGGCCCCATGCACATGGCCGTGGGCAATTTCTTCTTCCGAGGCACTGCGCACATCGACCACGCGGCAGCTGAAGCGCAGCGACTGGCCGGCCAAGGGGTGGTTCCCGTCCAGATGCACCTCGGGGCCCTTGATTTTCACCACTGTGAAAGCGCGGGCGTTGCCTTCGGCATCGCGCCCCTCAATCTGACCGCCGACTTTGACGCCGGGCGGGAACTGGGTCTTGGGAATGGTCTGCTGCAAGGCCGGATCAAAAAGCCCAAAGGCATCTTCCGGGCTCAGTTCAACGGTGGTCTCATAGCCTGCGCCCTGCCCTTCGAGCGCGGCTTCAATTTTGGGGAAAATGTTGCCGTAGCCGCCATGCAGATAGGCCAGCGGCTGCTGGCTTTTTTCCAGTACTTTTCCCTCGGCGTTGGCAAGCTGGAAATGGATGGTGACGGCACTGTCTTTGGCAATAAGCATGAAAAGCCTCCGGTTTTCGAGGGCTTGATTATCGGGAGTTCAAGCGCATTCCCGGATAATTCGCCTTTCTGCGCTTTTTCTCGTATTTTTCGCATAGGAGCTTCCATGTCCGATACCCAGCAACGCATCGACAGCTTGGTTAAATCCAACGATGTTGTCTTGTTCATGAAGGGAACCGCCAGTTTTCCCCAGTGCGGCTTTTCCGGCCGTGCGATCCAGATTCTCAAAGGCTGCGGCCTCGACGGCAAGACGATTGCCACCGTCAACGTTCTGGAAGATCCGGAAGTGCGTCAGGGCATCAAGGAATACAGCAACTGGCCCACGATTCCGCAGCTGTATGTCAAAGGCGAGTTCATTGGCGGCTCCGACATCATGACGGAGATGTACGAGTCCGGCGAACTGCAAAAGGTTATCGCCGGCGAAGCAGCTTAAAACTCCGGTCTGCCCACGGCCACGCGCAGTTCAGCTCCAAGCTCGCGTGGCTGCCAACACGGCATCCGGATAAGCAGCCTGGCCGCGTGAGCCGTTGTACCGGCCCAAAGCCATGAACCGGTCGCCGGCCTCGCGGTCCATGTAGTGCCGCAAGATGACGCAGCCGAAGCGCAAATTGGTTTGGGTGTGGAACAAGACACCGGGGTCCCCATCACCGATCAGCCGCGCCCAAAAGGGCATGACCTGCATAAAGCCGCGCGCGCCGACCCGGCTGATCGCAAACTTTCTGAACGCGCTCTCCACCTGTACGACACCAAGCACCAGCTCCACATCTAAACCGGCGCGCTTGGCCTCGTACCAAACGGTCGACAAAAAATCCAGCCGCGTGTTGCCTTCCGGCATGCGAGAGACCAGGCGTTTGTCATGGACCGCCAGCCAGTCCTGGTAGCGCGCACGCTGGGCCGGGTCCGAAAACTCGGGGACCGGCGGCGCGCTGTTGTGCACCGCGGCGCTCAGGGCGGTCCGGACCGAATCCGCCAGTGGCTCTTCCACCTGGGCTCCGGCGCGCACCCGCGCCACAGGGGCCAGCGCTGCCAGCGCCAGCAGGCGACGACGACGCAGTCCCGCCGCAGCTGCAACCATCACACCAGAAGCTGCGCCTTCACGTGGGCGGCGATATCGGACAGCGCAATGCTGTGGGATGCGCTGTCGCGCCGGTGTTGGTACTCGACCATGCCTTCCTTGATGCCACGGTCGCCCAGGGTGACCCGGTGCGGCACGCCAATAAGTTCCCAATCCGCAAACATGGCGCCGGGACGCTCGCCCCGGTCGTCCAAAATCACATCAACACCGGCGGCCATCAAATCAGCGTATAGGGCGTCGGCTGCTTCCTTGACCTGCGGGAAGCGGTCCGGGCTGATCGGGCACAGCACCACGGTGAAAGGTGCCAAGGCATCGGGCCAGATGATGCCCCGCTCATCGTGGTTCTGCTCAATGGCGGCAGCCGGCAGGCGGGTGATGCCGATGCCGTAGCAGCCCATTTCCATGTACTGCGGCTTGCCGTTGACATCGAGAAACGTGGCCTCCATGGCGCGGCTGTATTTGGTGCCGAGATAAAAAATATGGCCGATTTCAATACCCCGCTCGATGGCCAACGCACCACCGCCATCCGGGGCCAAGTCACCCGCAACAACGTTGCGCACATCCGCCACCATCTCCGGCTCGGGCAAGTCACGCCCCCAGTTGACGCCGGTGATGTGCACATCTTCCTCGTTACCTCCGCAAATCCAATCGCCCATCACCGCGACCTCTCTGTCCACCACCAATTTGACGGGTTTGCGCAGCCCAATCGGACCCAGGTAGCCCGGCTTGCAGCCGAAATGGTCTTCAATTTCAGGCACGGTGGCGAAACGGAAACCAGCCATGCCGGGCAACTTGCCGACTTTCACTTCGTTCATATCATGGTCACCGCGCAGCAGCAGCAACCAAACCTGCGCCGGAAGTGGCTGCCCCGCCGGGTCCACACGGTCTGTCGCCAGAACCAGCGACTTGACAGTGGCCGCCAAGGGCAAACCCAGCATGTCAGCGACCGCCGCGCAGGTGCTTTTGCCCGGGGTTGGCAGGCGCGTGCACGGCTGCTTCGGGGCGGGCCTCGCTGCGCTGGGTGCGGCGGCTTCGGCCTTCTCCATATTGGCCGCGTAATTGCTCCCGGTCGCGTAGACGATGGCGTCTTCACCGGTGGTGGCAATCACCTGGAATTCTTCGCTCAAGTCCCCGCCAATGGCACCGCTGTCGGCGGCCACGGCGCGGTAGCGCAAGCCGAAGCGGTCAAAAATTTTGCGATAAGCCTGCGCCATGATCTGGTAGCTGACTTTGGCTGCATCCACATCGCGGTCAAAGCTGTAGGCGTCTTTCATGGTGAATTCACGCCCGCGCATCAGGCCAAAGCGGGGCCGGCGCTCATCACGGAATTTGGTTTGGATTTGGTACAGGTTTTTGGGTAGCTGTTTGTAGCTTTTGACCTCCTGGCGCATGATGTCGGTGACCACCTCTTCACTGGTGGGTTGGACCACGTAATCGCGCTCGTGCCGGTCTTTGATACGCAGCAATTCGGGGCCCATTTTCTCGAAGCGCCCGGTCTCCTGCCACAGTTCTGCGGGCTGCACCACCGGCATGGTGATCTCGATGGCGCCGGCGCGATTCATCTCCTCGCGCACGATCGCTTCGACCTTGCGAATCACCCGCAAACCCATGGGCATGTAGCTGTAAATGCCGGCCCCGAGCTTCTTGACCATGCCGGCGCGCATCATCAGTTTATGGCTGGCGACCTCGGCGTCGGCGGGGGCTTCTTTGAGGGTGGAGATCAGGAACTGGGAGGCTTTCATCGGGCGATTTTTCCAGCAGCGGGCGGGTTACTGGGTAGCAAAATGCGCCCGTGCATAATGGTGCAAGTTTAGAAATTTTGGGGTTTGATTATGCTTGACCGGGACGGTTTTCGGCCCAATGTCGGCATCATCCTGCTCAACCAGAGAAACCAGGTTTTTTGGGGCAAACGGATACGGACGCATTCGTGGCAGTTCCCGCAAGGCGGCATTGACCGGGGCGAAACGCCCGAGCAGGCGATGTACCGCGAACTGCACGAAGAAGTGGGGCTGCAGCCCGAACACGTCGACATCGTTGCCCGAACCCGCGACTGGTTGCGCTATGAGGTGCCGGACCGCTATATCCGCCGCGATGCGCGGGGCCATTACAAAGGCCAGAAACAAATCTGGTATCTGCTTGCGCTGGTCGGCCAGGACTGGGATGTGAACCTGCGCGCCACCGAGCATCCCGAGTTCGACGCCTGGCGTTGGCACGACTACTGGATTCCGCTGGAAGCGGTGGTGGAGTTCAAACGCGGCGTTTACGAGATGGCCCTGACCGAACTCTCGCGCTACCTGCCCAGGCCGAACAACACCCCCCGCGAGCCGCGCCAGCCCGCCGCACCGCGCGGGCCCTTAGCTCGCTAAGTCAGGCGCCTGTTTAGCGCGTCAACACCATGTTGTCGCGGTGCAGCATCTCCGGTTCCGCCACGTAGCCCAGCAAAGCCTCGATGTCCGACGATGACTTGCGGCACATCAGCCGCGCTTCAGCGCTGGCGTAATTGGCCAGGCCCCGCGCAATCTCGACGCCTTGCTTGTCGCGCACCGCGATCACATCGCCACGGGAGAACTCACCATCGACTTGGAACATACCGATAGGTAAGAGGCTCTTGCCCTCCTCGCACACCTTAGCTGCCGCACCGGCGTCGACCCAGATCGCGCCGCGCATTTGCAGGTGATCTGCAATCCATTGTTTGCGCGCCCGGGTCTTTTGGGTGGGCGCAACCAGCAGCGTGCCGATGCTTTCACCATTTTTCAGCCGGATCAGCGCGTCCGGCTCGCGCCCCCAGGCAATCACCGTGGAGGCACCGGAACCCGCCGCCCGCTTGGCCGCCAGGATTTTGGTGATCATGCCGCCACGCCCAATGCTGGAGCCCGCTCCGCCGGCCATGGCCTCCAGCGCAGGATCGCCCGCACGGCCCTGCTCAATCAACTGCGCTGCCGGGTCCTTGCGCGGATCGGCGCTGAACAAGCCGGGTTGATCGGTCAGGATGATCAGGGCGTCCGCCTCGACCAGATTGGCCACCAGCGCGCCCAGCGTGTCGTTGTCGCCGAACTTGATTTCATCGTTCACAACGGTGTCGTTCTCATTGATGACCGGTACAACACCCAGCCCGATGAGGGTCAGCAGCGTGGAGCGCGCATTGAGGTAGCGCTCCCGGTCAGCCAGATCGGCATGTGTGAGTAGCACCTGCGCGCTACCCAGACCGTTTTCCCGTAACTTCGTTTCGTACATCTGGGCCAGGCCCATTTGCCCGACCGCAGCAGCTGCCTGCAATTCATGGATAGCGTGCGGCCGCTGGGTCCAGCCCAGGCGCTTCATGCCTTCAGCGATGGCGCCACTGGAAACCATGATGACTTCGCAATCCTGGCGCACCAACTGGGCCATTTGCCGGCACCATTCGCCAATCGCCGCCTCGTCCAGGCCACGGCCCTCGTTGGTGACCAGACTGGAGCCGACCTTGATCACCACGCGCTTGGCTTTGCGCAGGATGGACGACTTCTTAGCGGAGTTCACGGCAGCCTCTTTCAGGCAACAGCATCCGGGGTTGGCAGCTCTGGATCTTGCGCCACAAAACGCGGATCGACTTCCACCTCTGGCAGCTCGGCCACCTGCTGCGCCTTGATGTGTTTGTAAATAGCCTTGATCAGCGGTTCACAACCCTCGCGGGTGAGTGCGGAAATTTCGAAAACCGGGCCCTTGAATTTGTAGCGCTTGACGAAGTCGGCCACCAAGGCGGCGCGTATGTCGCCATCGACCATATCGAGCTTGTTGAGTACCAACCAGCGCGGCTTTTTGAACAGCGCCTGGTCGTATTTTTTGAGCTCATTCACAATGGCTTTGGCCTGTGCCACGGTATCGATCCCCGCATCAAAAGGTGCGATATCGACAATGTGCAACAGCAAGCGCGTTCGCTGCAAATGCCGCAAAAACAGATGACCCAAGCCCGCGCCCTCTGCCGCACCCTCGATCAAACCGGGCAAATCGGCGACCACAAAGCTCTGTTCCGGCCCGACGCGGACCACACCCAGGTTGGGGTGCAAAGTCGTAAACGGATAGTCGGCGATCCGCGGGCGGGCATTGGAGATGGCGGTGATCAAAGTGGACTTGCCAGCGTTCGGCATACCAAGCAGGCCGACATCCGCCAGTACTTTGAGCTCAAGCTTCAAGCTGCGTTTTTCTCCGGGCCAGCCCGGTGTCTTTTGACGCGGCGCCCGGTTGATCGCACTCTTGAAACGCAGGTTGCCAAAACCGCCGTCCCCGCCTTTGGCAATGGTGATGACTTCGCCCGGCTGCAGAAGCTCAAACAAGACCTCGCCGGTTTCGCTGTCCGACAAAACAGTGCCCACCGGCATCTTCAAGGTGATATCCGCACCGGCGGCGCCAAACATGTCAGAACCCATGCCGTGCTCACCGCGGCGCGCCTCATGGCGGCGGGCGAACCGGTAGTCCACCAAGGTGTTCAGGCTGGGGTCGGCTACCGCGAAAACATGGCCACCACGCCCACCATCACCGCCATTGGGGCCGCCGAATTCTTTGTACTTCTCGTGCCGAAACGAGACGCAGCCGGCCCCTCCATCGCCAGCGGCGATGTCAATATAGGCTTCGTCAACAAACTTCATGGTGGCGCTTTAAACAAAAAACCCCGCGCTTGCGGCGCAGGGTTTCGGGGTGTCGCTACAGACGATTAAGCCGCAGTGACGTTCACCGTCGGCTTGTTCAATGCACCTTTGACGGTGAAAGCCACATGGCCGTCCACCAGCGCAAACAACGTATGGTCCTTGCCGATTCCGACGTTGGTGCCGGGATGGAATTGGGTACCGCGCTGGCGCACGATGATGGAACCGGCGGTGATCAGCTGGCCGCCATACATCTTCACACCGAGCATCTTGGGCTTGGAATCGCGCCCGTTTCGCGTAGAGCCGCCGCCTTTTTTCTGTGCCATGGCTTATGTCCTTTGCAATGCTTATGCGGCGATCGCGCCGATTTGCAGCTCGGTGAACTGCTGGCGATGGCCTTGGCGCTTCTGGTAATGCTTACGACGGCGCATTTTGAAAATGCGCACCTTGTCGTGCTTGCCGTGTGACAAAACTGTCACTGTCACAGTTGCGCCGGACACCAAGGGCGTTCCAACCTTCAATTCAGCGCCGTTACCGACAGCCAGAACCTGGTCGAAAACAATCTCTTGGCCTACATCCGCAGCAATCTGTTCTACTTTAATTTTTTCGCCGACAGCAACGCGATACTGCTTGCCGCCGGTTTTTATGACCGCGTACATGTGAACCTCTTCGATAGGATTACTGCAGACGGATTTCTGCAGAGCCCGCGATTATAGCCACCCCGCTCAGCAGCGGGCCGCGAGCGCTTTGCCGCACGGGTGCCAAGCCTATAATTTGACGCATCCCCAGCCCCGCTCCCGTGACTACCACCTCTTCCAGCCCCATTGCGGACCATGACTCCATTGCGGCGGACATGCTGCAAGTGGACGCCGTCATTGCGGGGCGCCTGCACTCAGGCGTGCCGCTGGTGGGGCAGATTTCGCACTACATTTTGGGTGCTGGTGGCAAGCGCATACGGCCCAAACTTTTATTGCTCTGCTGCCGGGCCTTGGGTTGCGAAGACGCGCGGCGACACGAACTGGCCGCAGTCGTCGAATTCATCCACACCGCCACCCTGCTGCACGACGACGTTGTCGACGATTCCAGCCTGCGCCGTGGTGTGGCGACAGCCAACGCGGCGTTTGGCAATCCTGCCAGCGTGCTGGTGGGCGACTTTTTGTACTCGCGCGCCTTCCAAATGATGGTCGAAGCCAACAGCATGCGGGTCATGGAAGTACTGGCCGAGGCCACCAACGTCATCGCCGAAGGTGAGGTTCTGCAGTTGATGAACATGCACAACGCAGATTTGACGCAGGCGCAATACACCGAAGTCATCCGCTCAAAAACCGCCAAGTTGTTCGAAGCCAGTGCCCGCGTGGGCGCGATTCTGGCTGGGGCTACCCCGGCGCATGAAGCGGCTTGCGCGCGATACGGGCAGGCACTCGGCACTGCGTTCCAAATGGTTGACGACGTGCTGGACTACACCGGCGACGCTGAACTCATGGGGAAAAACCTGGGCGATGACCTGCGCGAAGGCAAGGCCACCTTGCCTTTGATAGCGGCGATGGAACGAAGCACGCCGGAGGACGCGCGAACCGTGCGGCTGGCCATTGAAAACGGAGATGAGAGCCAGCTTGCAGCCATCGTGGCGATTGTGCAAAAAACCGGAGCGGCGGGGGTGGCCATGGATGCAGCTAAGGCGCAGGCCGAGCTGGCCGCAACGGCTGCGTTGGAGCTGCCGGGCGGACCATACGCCCAATTTTTGGTGCACTTAGCGCGGCAGTCCATCACCCGCAGCACCTGATTGCACGCGCGGCCCAGGTCGCCAGACCTGGACCCGAGCCCGGTCAATGCGCCGGCTTGGCACCATGCCCGGCGGGGGCTTCTTCTTTCTTCTCTTTGGGCTCTTCGCCTTCCTTGGCCGGGCGGACCACCACAAATTTGCATTTCTTGACGGCTTTTGTGTTCAAGGTTGCCGGGACTTCCTCACACACCTTTTCGACTTTGTAAGCAAAAGCCGCTGCAGCGTGCACAACGAGATATCCCACAAAACAGGCACGCCACATCGTTGTGCCGGAAAGATTCGAAGAAAGTCGCATACTGATTCATCCTCGCAAGTGGCTCGCGGGCCCCGCACCCGGGGAAAACCGCACCTCGCTATTGTTCAACAGGCGCGTTGCCGGCGCAAGCGCGCGGCGCGATCACCCATTCAGACGATGCAAAGCTTGCCCGGAAACGGCTTGGATGTGGGCTGGATTCACCAGATCCGGGGCAATTTCCGCCAGTGGCACGACCACGAAGGCGCGTTGCCACATACGGGGATGCGGAATTTGCAAGTGTTCGTGGTCCACACGGTCCGCGCCGTAAAGCAGGATGTCCAGATCCAAGGTGCGCGGCGCGTTCCGGTAGGGGCGCTCACGACCGGCCCGCTGCTCAATGGCCTGCAGAGCCGCCAGAAGCCCGTCCGGGCTGAGCGCAGTGCGCACCTGCACCACGGCATTGACGTAATCGGGCCCATCCGCATCCAATGGCGCGCTGCCATACAAAGAAGAGATCCCCACCATGTCCGTATGTGGCAAATGCGCCAGGTCATCAATGGCCTTGCGCACGGCGGCGCGGGGATCCCCCAGATTGGCACCAACGCCCAGCGTCGCGAGTACCGGAATGCGCATATTTATTCCGCCGGGGGCGGCGCATTGCCGGCAGACACATCGCCATCACCCCGGCCACCCGCGCGACGGCGACGTCGGCGCTTCTTCGGCGCTGCGCCGTCGGACCCCGGATCGGTAGCGTCTCCCGCTGCCGCAGCGGCGCCCGCATCCGGCGCCGCGCGGCGCGTTGCCACCGACTCGGGTTGCGGCGCACGCTGCACCCGAGGCGCACGCGGACGTTGAGCCTGCTCTTGGCGCACCTGTTCCACCAGATCTTGCTGGATATCGGCGTCGCCGGTACTGAATTCCTGCCACCAATCGACTAGCACCTCGTCCACTTCGCCGATGTCGGCGCGCAGGCGCATGAAGTCGAAGCCCGCGCGGAAGCGCGGTTGGTCCAGCAAACCGAAAGGTGCGCTTCCGGTACGCTTCTCAAAACGCGGTTGCAACATCCAAATCTCGCGCATGTCACCCGCCAACTTGCCGCGCCCGGAGACATCCCCGATCCGGTTGTTGAAGACGTCGTCAATCGCGTCCTGCAAAGCCGGATGGCTGTGCTCTCCGGCATGCAGACGGGCGCTCCAACCATCGCGCACATCGGGCCAGAGCACGCAGGCCAACAAAAAGCTGGGGGCGACGGGTTTGCCCTCGCCCACGCGTCGGTCGGTGTCATGCAGTACGGCGTTGACCAAGGGCAGCGCCGCACGCTCGACCACCAGATCCAACAGCGGATAAATGCCACGCGCCACGCCCAGCGTCTGCAACTGCGCAATCGACGCGAGCGAATGACCGGTTTGCAGCAGCTTGAGCATCTCGTCAAACAGACGGCTTTGCGGCACGTCGTCCAGCAGCTGGATGGACTTCACAATTGGCGCGGCGGTTTTGGACTCCAGCTTGAAACCCAGGTGGCTGAGCTTGGCTGCGAAACGCACCGCGCGGATGATGCGCACCGGGTCTTCGCGGTAACGGGTCACCGGGTCGCCAATCATGCGCAGGGTTTTGCTCTTGGCGTCTTTGAGGCCATTGTGGTAATCGACCACGACTTGCGTCGCCGGGTCGTAATACATGGCGTTGATGGTGAAGTCGCGCCGCACCGCGTCTTCCTCTTGCGGGCCCCAGACGTTATCGCGCAACACGCGGCCGGTTGAATCCACGGCGTGCTGCATGCCGGCGAGCTCGCTGCGGCTGGTTTTCTCGTTGCCGGCGACCTGTTCGGCAGCGGCATTGTCCAAATAGGCGCGGAAGGTGGAAACCTCGATCACCTCGTGCTCACGGCCGCGCCCGTACACCACGTGCACGATGCGAAAGCGCCGCCCAATGATGAACGCGCGGCGGAACAACTGCTTAACCTGCTCCGGTGTGGCGTTTGTCGCCACATCAAAGTCTTTGGGCCGCAGACCCAGCAGCATGTCACGCACCGCGCCGCCGACGATATAGGCCTCAAACCCGGCGCCTTGCAAGGTGCGCACGACGTTGGCGGCGCGTTCGTCCACCATGGACGGGTCGATGCCATGCGTGCTCGCAGGCACGTCAACGCGCTTACCGAACTTCGACTTGGACCCGGCACCCGCTTTACCCAGCAATTTTTCGATGAATTTTTTTATCATGTTGTGTGGTGATGCGCCCGTCAGATTGGCCTGCCGGGCGGCGGCGCGCTTAGTGGGCCGTGCCAAAGAGATCCAGTATGCGCCACCCGCGATTCTGCGCGATTGCGCGCAAGGTGTCGTCCGGGTTGGTCGCCACCGGGTTGTTCACGCGCTCCAGTAGGGGCAGGTCATTGATGGAATCGGAATAAAAGCTGCTGTCCACATCAGCCCACGCCAAGCCCTGCTGGGCCAACCAGGACTCGATTCGCTGCACCTTGCCCTCGCGAAAACTCGGTACGCCGTGCACCAATCCCTTGAACCAACCGGTGGCCGCGTCACGCTGCAACTCCACAGCCATCACCAGATCAGGGCCAAAAAGGCGCGCCACCGGACTGGCGACAAACTCATTGGTCGCGGTGATCACAATGGTGGTTGCGCCCTGCTTTTTATGATCTTGCACCAGCTCCACCGCCTGCGGCCGGATTTCAGGCGCAATGATGTCCTGCAAGTAGCGGGCATGTGCAGCCTCGGCGGCAGCCTGACCCTGGGCCAGGAAGGCGGCGGTGGCAAACGCGACGTAGGCGTCAATGTCCAGGGTTCCGGCGCGGTAGTCGCGGAAAAATTTTTCGTTCTGCTGGTCAAACGCTGCGCGATCCACCCAACCCAAACCGGCCGTGAAGCGGCCCCAGGAGTAATCTGAATCCAGCGGCAGCAAGGTGTGGTCGAGATCGAACATCGCGATCTTTTTGCGTGTCATAGGCGTTCCAACATGGTTTTGACGAAGGGAATGGTGATCGCGCGCTGGGTTTGCAGTGCGAAATGGTCGAGCGCAGTGAGCAGGGGCATAAGGCTACCCAGGTCGCGGCTGAAGCGGTGCAACACGAAGTCCAGGACCTCATCACCCAGCACCAAACCACGCAGCCGCGCGCTGTCCTGCAGCACGGCGCGGATCTGCGCCTCCGTGAGCGCTTGCAATTGGAATAACTGCCCGCCGCCCAACCGCGTGCGCAAATCCTCACGCAGCCCCAGCGCGCGCGGAGTGGCGTTCCCCGTGGCGAAGACGGCGCGCTGGTAGGTCTGCGCGTGCACGAACCAATTGAAAGCAGCGTGCTGCACTGGGGCATCGAAGGCGTGAACATCTTCCAGAATGACCGCAGCCCAGGCCGGATCAAAATCTACCCCAGCCTGGGAATCGGGGCGCAAGATGCCGACGGACGCACCCGCTTCATTCACCGCGCGCGCCAGCGCGCTGACCAGATGCGACTTCCCACTGCCCGGGACGCCCGCGATAAAGCACGCCTCCGCCGGCCGGGCGTGCCCAGCTCCAAGCCCTTGAAGCCACTCCCGCAGATAGGCCAGGACTTCGGCATTGGGGCCGGGGAAAAAATTATCCAGCGTGGGAATCAGCGGTGTGCCGATATCCAGGGTGATTTGCTGCATCAGCTGAAGATCCGCATGCTTCGACTATCCGTCATGGCGCGTCGCCACCGTCGGAGCGGCCCTCTTTTAACCGGACCACCAAGCGGCGCAAAGCCACTAAAAGCAAAGCACTCAAAGGCAAAGCCAGTAACACGCCAACGAAACCGAATAGTTGCCCAAAGGCCATCAAAGCAAAAATAAC
>CANFTU010000036.1 GCA_947450005.1 Comamonadaceae bacterium
CAAGACGGCATCGTGCATACCATCAGCCAGACTATCGAAGTCGGCCCCGATGTGCGGGTGGTGGATGCCACCGGCTTGTACGTGTTGCCCGGCGGCGTCGACACCCACGTCCACCTGGAAAACGTGATTGGCCCCACCATCACCGCCGATACCTTTGCCAGTGGCACCAAGGCCGCCGCTTTTGGCGGTACCACAACCGTGGTCGACTTTGCGCTGCAAACCGAGACGGATTCGCCCCTGGGCGCGATCGCCCGCGCGCAAGAGTCGGCACAGTCGCAGGTGGCTGTGGACTACAGCTTGCATGTGATCGTCACGCGGGTGGACGACCAGGTTTTGAAGGACGTCCGCTACGCCATGCACCATGAGGGTGTGAGTAGCTTCAAAATGTTCATGGCCTATCCCGGTGTGATGATGGCCGACGACGCTTCCATTTTTCGCATGCTGCGCCAGGTTGGCGCCGACGGCGGCATGGTCGCGCTGCACGCCGAAAACGGCACAGTGATTGACCTGCTGATCAAGGAAGCGCTGGAGGCCGGCCACACCGCGCCGCGTTACCACGCGTTGACGCGCCCCTCGCTCATGGAGGGCGAGGCCACGCACCGCGGCATTCGCCTGGCCGAACTCGCTAATGCCCCGATTTATTTTGTGCATGTCTCCAGCAATGACGCGCTCAAGCACATCGTCGCCGCACGCTCCGAGGGTATTCCGGTCTTTGCCGAAACCTGCCCGCACTACCTGCTGTTTGATGATTCGGTCTACGACAACGATGATTTTGAGACGGCTAGATACGTGATGACGCCACCCTTGCGTAAGCCCGACGACCAGAAGCACCTGTGGCGCGCGCTTCGCTATGACGACCTGCAGGTGATTGCCACTGACCACTGCCCTTTTTGTATGAAGGCGGACCATTTCGGCATGCGCAGTTCCAAGCTGCGCGGCACGCAGGATTTCTCCAAAATTCCCAACGGCGCACCTGGCATTGAAACGCGTTTGGTGAGCTTGTTTGATATTGGGGTCATGCAAGGCAAGCTGTCCTTGAACCGTTTTGTCGAGCTCACCGCCACGACGCCGGCCAAGCTGTTCGGCCTGTTTCCGCAAAAAGGCACGATCGCGGTGGGCAGTGATGCGGACGTGGTGCTTTTCAACCCGGCGGTGACCCAGACGATTCACGCCAAACACCTGCATAGCCATTGCGATTACACGCTTCTGGAAGGGCGCCAGTTGCAAGGCCGGGTGGAAAAAGTCTTTTTGCGCGGGCAGTTGATTGTGGATGGCGAGCACTGGCACGGCCGCCCTGGCATGGGTCGTTTTGTCAAACGCGGGCAGGTGCGCGCTTTCTGACCCATGGCCCTGGCCAAGCCCGACACCCCGGAAGCCCTTCGTGCACTGGTCGCCCAGCGCGGCACGGAGCTGACCCCCCGCATGCGCGACGCAGCGCATTACGCGCTGGAGCATCCTGGCGATGTCGCACTGTGTTCGTTAGCAGAGCTCGGTGAACGCGCCAAGTTGGCACCTGCCGCATTCATTCGGATGGCAAAGGCCTTGGGATTTTCAGGTTTTACCGACTTACAGCGCTTGTTCCGCGCGCCCCTGCAACAGGCGGTGCAACCCAGCTACCGCGAGCGGATCCGCCACTATGGCGGTGAGCTGACTTTGGAGCGACCGGAAGACCCGGCGGCCGTATTGCGTGCCTTCAGCCAAGCCAACATCGTCTCATTGCAGCACTTGCAGGCGGACGCGGGCACATTGCCGCTGCGCGAGGCTATCGCGATGCTGCAAGGGGCACGGCTGGTGCACGTCATCGGTTTGCGCCGCTCATACGCGGTGGCGGCCTACCTGGCCTATGCGCTCAACCGGATCGGGCGCAGCGCGATTCACATTACCGCCCAAGGCGGCATGGTGGCGGAGCAGGCGTTGGCGGCCGGCCCCAAAGACCTGGTGGTGGCCATCAGCTTCCCGCCGTATGCCGCCGACACCTTGCAGGTATGTGACCAGATCAAGGCCCAGGGTGCTCGTTTATTGGCTATCAGCAACGGGGTGCTTAGTCCTTTGGGGCGCAGTGCGGATCTGTTGCTCGATGTCAACGACGCCGAACTCAAGGGCTTTCGCTCTCTCACATCGGCTTTGTGTCTGGTTCAAACCCTGGTGATGGGTATCGCCTTCGGCCAGCGCCACCGGGCCCGCAAAAAGGCAGGTGCCAAGCCCAGTCCTGATTTGGTTGATATTGATTGTTGAGATGCCATGTCTGATGCGCCCCGCCGCACCCTGGCCGTTGAGCCCTTGACGCCACAGGCGTTTGCCCCCTTTGGCGACCTGATTTCGGCGCGCCCGGAAAGCCAACAGTTCCACATCAACCAGGGATTTGCCACCCGCTTCCATGATTTGGCCCGCCTTGACGTCGGGCAGGACGCGGGCGCGCGGGTGTTGATCAATATTTTTCGCGCCGTGCCCCGCACCTTGCCCATGCAGCTGCAGGTCATGGAGCGCCACCCCCTGGGCAGCCAAGTCTTTGTGGCGATGTCGGAGCTGCCTTTTCTGGTGGTGGTGGCTCCGCCCGCTGCGCAACTGCAGGCCGACCAGATTCGGTGTTTTCTGGCCCAGGCCGGGCAAGGCGTGAACTACGCCAAGGGTGTTTGGCACCACCCGCTGATTGCGCTGGAGCGTGCCAGCGACTTTCTCGTCATCGACCGCGGCGGTCCGCCAGGGGAGAGCAACCTCGATGAGATCGACGTGTCGGGTTGGGGGTTGTGGGCGGGTTAGCACGAAGCGGCAATATCTTGGCTGGCCCGCTTATTGCTAATTTCGGGGCATGCCCAACTTACCCACTTTGGTTAGCACGGTCCCGGTGAACTGCTGGAAGTGCCGATTTTTCGCCACCAGCTGGGATCCCAAGCTCCCGTACAGCTGTAAATTGCTGGGTTTCAAGTCGCGCATGATGCCGGCGCAACAAGTGTTGGCACTGGATGGGCGACCGTGCCAGGGCTTCGATGCCAAGCCGCCGGTGTCGAAACCACCTCAGGTGAAGCCCGGTTTGGCGATGGCCCGCTGAAGCGCGTGGCATAGGCCGGGCCTCTTGAGGCCTGCAGCGGCAAGCGCTTGCCGCCGGCCGGGAAGGCGTCGATAAACCGACGGAATTGGATGGCACGGCTCCTGCTTATCAGGGTGTCCGAACCCTATCAAACCGTTCACCGATGTCCACTTCGACCCATCCTCTCCACGCCTTATGGCTGGACCCCTTCCGGGCGCTGCGACCCCAGGATCAGTCTGCATTGACGGATTTGGGTATGGATGTGCACGTCGTGCGCACGTTGGACGAATTGGGTGCTCCGATACGGGCCGGGTCCGTTGATCTGGTGGTAGTGGGTTTAGGCCAAGACTGCGAGTTGTTGCAGGCGGTCAAAGACCTGATCGACGCTTGCCCCGCTGATTCCAAACGTCCCTCTATCCTTTGCCGTGTCGAGCGGCGCAATCTAGAAGTGACCGTGGCTGCGATGCGCACGGGCGCTTTGCACGTGATCGCGACCGATGACTGGGCTGTTGCCACCTGGGAGGCTGCGCTGCACCCGGTGCAGCAAGCTGACCAGGACAAAAGTGCGGAGAGCCCCTCAGCGAAGGCCTCGCCCGTACCGGCCGTGCGCGATGTGATTTATGTCGATCCGGTGAGCCGCAATTTGCTGGCCCTCGCGCAACGCGTGGCGCTGGCCAATGTGAACGTATTGATTGAAGGCCCGACCGGGGCTGGTAAGGAAGTACTCGCCCGTGTTCTGCATGAGTCGTCCGTTGTGGCGCGTGGCCCCTTTGTCGGCCTGAATTGCGCGGCGTTGCCTGAGCACATGATGGAAGACTTGCTCTTCGGCCATGAAAAAGGCGCCTTCACCGGCGCGGTGAAAGACCACCGCGGCTTGTTTGAGCAGGCGCAGGGCGGTACCTTGTTCCTGGATGAAATCGGCGAGCTGCCGATGCATTTGCAGTCCAAGTTGCTGCGCGTGTTGCAGGAGCGCACGCTGACCCGTTTGGGCTCGGAGCGTCCGATTGCCTTGAACGTCAAAATCGTGGCCGCCACGAACAAAAACCTGCGCGATGCGATCGTCCAGCGCGAATTCCGCGAAGACCTGTATTTCCGCCTGAGCACCTTCAAGCTGCGTATTCCCCCGTTGCACGAGCGCAAGGGCGACATCCTTCCGATGGTGGTGCGCATGCTGGCGCGCAATTGCGCGCACACCCAGACCCAGCCTTGGGAGCTCACACCCGACGCGCAACGCGCGCTGTTGGATTACAGCTGGCCGGGGAATGTGCGCGAACTGGAAAACGTGGTGCAGCGGGCGATGGTTATTTCAGGCGACCACGTGATCGACCTGCAACATTTGATGTTCGACGATTCGATGAATCCCCTGGATTTCATGGACGGCGCCGATCTGGCTTTGCCCCGCCCGGCCTACAGCCCGAGCTATTTCGATAAGCCTGCGGTGCAACCCGCTTCGGCGATGCCGCAGAGTTTGCATGCAACCGTCAAAAGCAGCGAGTTTTCGGTCATCCAAGCGGCGCTCATGGAAAGCAAGAGCCGAGAAGAAGCTGCCCAAAAGCTGGGTATCAGCCCACGCACCCTGCGTTACAAGCTTGCGCGATTGCGTGAAACGTCTGACGCCGTGGGCTCTGCCGCCTGATCCGTGCCGCACCAACCAGGACACTCGCCATGATTGAAAAAGCCACTTCCGCGTCCAGTATCGCCTCGATGCTGCAGACCCTCAAAAGCCATGCCGAGCAGGCCAGTGGCGTGGGCATTGATGGTTTAGGCGGACAGACAGTTGTCAAGTCCGACTTCTCGGACATGGTGCGCCAGGCGGTGAAAGAAACCAACAGCTTGCAGATGGATTCGCAGGAAACCAACAATGCATTCGAGCGCGGTGAGCAGGTGCCACTCACAGATGTGGTGTTGAAGATGCAAAAGGCGTCGCTGTCGTTTGAGGCCACGTTGCAGGTGCGCAACAAAGTGCTCAAGGCCTATGAAGACATCATGAACATGCCGGTCTGATTCCACACCAACCACGACATTTCCCGCGCTGAAAGACGAGTTATATGGCCACCGCACTTGCAAATACCGGCACTTTTGTACCCGCATCGGTTGAAGAGCAGCCGTTGGCAACCCGCAGCGGCAATGATCGCCGCGCTGCGGGCCAGGGCGGTAGTCTGGCAACCAACAACCAAGGTAATGGCGGCGCCATGGCCAACGGCAATGGCATGAACAATGGCGGCGGCATGGTCGCCAACGGCTACAACAGCGGTGGTATGGCAGCCGCTGAGGATTACAGCGGCCTGTTCGGTCCAATCCAGCGCACGCTGGCACAACCCGCTGTCAAGCGGGCTTTGCCGGTTCTTGTGATTGCGTTGGTATGTCTGTTGTTTGCGATCATTTTTGTGGCCATGAACCAGCCCGCCTACCGGCCCGTGATGACCGGCGTGACGGAGGGTGATCAGCAGGCGGTGTTCGAGGCGCTGAAAGCTGCAGACTACAAACCCATCATTGACAGCTCCAACGGGCAGGTCACCGTACCGACCGATCGCTACCATGCGGCGCGTATTTTTCTGGCGTCTAAAGGCCTGCCCAAAACCATGCCGACCGGCCTGGATGCCTTGAAGGAGCAGTCGGCGCTGACAACCAGCCAGTTCATGGAACAAGCCCGCTACAACGCGGCAATGGAGCAGGAACTGGCACGCACCATTTTGCAGATCGAGACCATCCAGAACGCCCGGGTTCATTTGGCGATTACCAAGCCATCGGTGTTTGTGCGTGATCGCACACCGCCCAAGGCTTCGGTGGTGGTGACACCGCAGTCCGGTCGCACCGTCAGCCCCTTGCAGGTCCAGGCCATGGTGCATTTGATTGCGTCCAGCGTCCCCCTGCTGACGCCCGATAACGTCGTGATCGTGGACAACTTCGGCAAATTGATGACCGAGAGTGCCAGTGAGCAAGCGATGGGCTTAACTGCCGGCCAGACCAAACACAAACAGAACCAAGAAGACCTGTACCGCCAGCGCGTGTTGCAAATTCTTTCGCCCATCGTAGGTGATGCCAATGTGCGTTCGCAGGTCAATCTGGCTTTGGATTTCAGCCAGACCGAAACCACGGTTGAAGACTACGACACCGCCGGCAAGGGACCGAAGACCCGCTCCGAAATTCTGAGCGAAGACCGCAACAGCTCCAAGGAAGCCGGTGGCGTCCCGGGCACCTTGTCCAACACCGCGCCGCCTACGCCCACGACCAGCGCCAATACCCAGACCACAACCGCCAGTGGTACGGACGAACGCAACACCATCGCGTCACGCAGCACCCGCAACTACGAAATCGACCGTTCGGTACGCCATACCAAGAGCGCTACCGGGGATATCCAGCGTTTGAGCGTAGCGGTGGTCATCAATGAACGCGCGCCGACCCCGCAACCCAAGAACGACAAGGGCGAGGATGTGCCCCCGGTGCCAAACCCCTATACGCCTGAGGAAATTGAGCGTATGACACAGTTGGTGCGCGGCGTGGTGGGTTTTGATGAAGCCCGCAAAGACGTGGTCAGCGTCGTGCAAGCCAAGTTTGAACCCGAGACACCCGTGGATCTCAGCGTACCCTGGTACAAGGATGAATCGATCATGAACAGCATCAAAGTGGCAACCCTGGGGGTGGCGTTCATCGGATTTTTGCTGATCATCGTGCGCCCATATGTGATGCACACGTTGAACAAGGAAAAAGAAGCTGCCGCCGCTGCCGCCAAAGCCATTCAGGCAGAACAGGAAGCCATTGCCGCGGCCGCGCAGGCGGTTGCCGCCGCCGAGGAGGCGGCCAAGCGCGAAGCCCTGGCCTTGGAAAATCCGGCCGCCGCAGCGGAAGAAGAGGGCAACGCCGCCGAGACCTTGGAAGAGATCAAGGCGAAGATGAAACCGAAGAAGTCCAATATCTCGGCCGAGATGCTGGATACCGCTAACACCTATGATGACAAGGTGGCGCTGATCCGCATGGTTGTGGCCGAAGACCAAGGCCGCGTGGCCAGTGTCTTGAAGAACATGATCAAAATTGGCTAAGCGCAAGCGCTTCCCATTTTCTTAGCGAACGATTCTCACCATGGCAGATCCAGATACCAGCGCCGACGGCTACGCCTCCGAGGCATTGCGCCAGGAAATGGCGGCGATGACGAGTACGCAGCGCGCGGCGGTACTCATGTTGTTGCTGGGCGAAGAGCAGGCCTCAGACATCATCCGCTTCCTCAACCCCAAAGAGGTGCAGGCCCTGGGTGCTGCGATGGTTCAGGTGCAGGATTTGTCCCAAGAAGCCATCAATGTCGTTCTTGACGAATTTGTGGCGACGATCAAGAAGCAGACCAGCCTGGCATTGGGTACGGCTGACTATGTGGAAAAAGTATTCAAGCGCGCCCTGGGCGATGACAAGGCTGCATCGGTATTGGGGCGTATCTCACCCGGAGCGGGCAGTAAAGGCCTGGAGATTCTGTCGTGGATGGATGCACGCTCAATCGCCGACATGATCCAGGCTGAACATCCCCAAGTGGTCGCGATCATCTTGTCGGTTTTGGAGCCTGTGGTCGCGGCTGATGTATTGGCATTTTTGCCGGTGGACAGCCGCGCCGAAGTGATCCAGCGTGTTGCCAGCCTGGAGACGGTGCAACCGTCAGCCATGGTGGAGCTTGAGGCCATTATGAAAAAGCAGTTCTCGTCCAACAGCTCGGCCAAGTCGTCGAGTTTTGGTGGCGTGAAAGCTGCCGCGAGCATCATGAATTTAACGAAGACTGCGTTGGAAGCAGCTGTGATGGGGGGACTCAAGGACTTGGACCCGGACATGATGCAAAAGATCCAGGACAACATGTTCACCTTTGAGAACCTCACGGGCGTGGATAACAAGGGTATCCAGACCATCATGCGCAATGTCGAGCCGGACCTCATGATGAAGGCACTCAAAGGTGCCAGCGATGCGGTGAAGGACAAGTTCCTTGGCAATATGTCAGAGCGTGCCCGCGGAATGTTCAAAGACGATATGGAGGCCCTGGGCCCCATGCGTCTGGCCGATGTCGAAGAGGCGCAAAAAATGATCATGCGTGCCGCACGCAAACTGGCCGATGCCGGCGATCTGGTGCTGGGCGGCGGAGCGGACTATGTGTAAGCAGCCCCGGGCCGGTCTGGCCCGCCATTGAGCCTCAGCTTCCGCCATGTTCAAGCCGCACGAATTGATTCAAGCGGGTTCTGCCGACGTGCCGCTCTTGGTGGATGCGCCCGATGGGCACCAGTCACCCTCTGAGGATGTGCGTCGCAGCGAAGTGAAGTTCGCGCGGGTTTGGCAACCTACCGATTTGTTTGGTAACAAGGCGCCTGCAGGTGGCTTTGTGTCGCAGTCCGGGTCGTCAATTCCTGTCAAAAGTTTTGCGATTCAAGACGTGGACTCCTTGTTTCTGATCGGCCCGCGCAGCACGGCACCTGCGGTTGCTGAAGGCCTGCGGGATACAGCGCATGCCGATGCGCCCGATGCGCCGGGCGCCGAGCCCCATGATGGCGCGAGTGGTCAGGATCATTTTGTCGCCGAGCAGGCTCCCAGCCATTCGCAACAAGCCGTTGACGATGCCCATGCCCAAGGCTATGCCGCTGGGATGGAAGATGCCCGCGCCCAACTCTATGAACAGGTTCGCGCTGAACTGCAATCGAAAATGCAAGCCGACGCGCAAGCCCAGGCGCAGATTGACCAGACCTTGGTTCAGGCTTTGGAAGCCGCTGCACAGTCCATGCTCCAGGACCCACAGCAGTTTGTGGAACCTGTCAAGCGCTTGGCCCTGCATATCGCGGAACAACTGGTGCTGGGCGAGTTGCGCTTGGATGGTGCTGTGATCGACCGGTTGGTTCAACGCTGTGTGGATGACCTTGCGGCGAATGAGTTGTCGGCCGTGGTGCTGGAGTTGCACCCGGATGATTTGCATGCGCTGCACGATTTGCGCAAGCGTGCCGGACTGGTGGAAAAAAACCTCCCGCAATTGATGGCCAATGATGCTTTGCCGCCCGGCAGCGTGCGCGCCAGCGCCAATGATGCCGTGGTCGAGGATTTGATCACCCACCGCTTGAGTGCGATTGCCCGCACGCTGCTCATGGACGAGGATCGTTTGCGCACGCAGTCTGCCTTCAGTCCCGAACGCTTGGCCTCGGATCGTCTGAGCAGCATGGCGGTGCAGGATGTCCCCGCGCGTATGAGCCACACCCCACCGGAAGTCCACGCGGATGTGCTGGACCTGGAGGACAGCGATGTTTGACTTCGCCGCCGAAGTGGACCGCAGCATTTCGCTGCTGCAGAAAAAGGCTCAGAGCGTGCCGGTGCGCAGCGGAACCGTGGTGCGCCTGGTCGGACTGCGCATGGAGGCACGCGGCTTGATGGCTCCGATCGGCGCGTGCTGCGCGGTGGAGGGAACCGGCGGCCACCGCATTGAAGCCGAGGTCGTTGGATTCTCGGACAAGACGCTGTATTTGATGCCATTCTCCGAGCCGGTGGGAATAGGCCCTGGTGCTTCGGTACGCATACTCAGCGAAAGCGGCCACGCCGATTTGGGCGAGGCCTTGTTGGGCCGGGTTATCGACGCCCAGGGCGCGCCGCTGGACGGCATGCCCAGACCCGTCTGTGAGGACCAACTCAGCCTGTTTGGCTTGCCGCTCAACCCCATGGAGCGCGGCACGATTGACCGGGTCCTCGATGTGGGCGTGAAAGCGATCAACGGTTTGTTGACCCTGGGACGCGGTCAGCGTCTGGGTTTGGTCGCCGGCTCCGGCGTGGGCAAAAGTGTGCTCCTGGGCATGATGACCCGTTTCACCAAGGCCGACGTGGTGGTGATTGGATTGATCGGCGAGCGCGGACGGGAGGTCCAGGCGTTTATTCATGAATCGCTAGGCCCCGAGGGCTTGGCCAAATCGGTGGTGATTGCGGCGCCGGCCAATATTTCACCGGTGCTGCGCTTGAAAGCCGCGCACCTGACCCATGTGATTGCAGAGTATTTCCGGGATCAGGGTAAAGACGTGCTGATGCTGGTCGACAGCTTGACCCGTGTGGCCCATGCGCAGCGTGAGATCGGTTTAGCCATTGGCGAGCCGCCCACCAGCAAAGGCTACCCGCCCTCGGTTTTCGCCTTGCTGCCCAACTTGATTGAGCGCGCCGGTGTGGGGCGCAACGGACACGGATCAATTACCGCGATCTACACCGTGCTGGCGGAGGGCGATGATGGCAATGACCCCATCGTGGACATTGCGCGCGCCTCGTTGGATGGGCAGGTGATGCTCTCGCGCAAACTTGCCGATGCGGCCCATTACCCCGCCATCGACCTGAACGGCTCGATCTCGCGTGTGATGCAGGTTCTCTTGCCACCTGCGGATCTCAAGATGGCCAACCGCTTCAGGCGCTTGTGGTCGCTGTATCAGCAAAACGTGGATTTGATTCAAGTGGGTGCTTACCAGGCCGGCTCGAACGCTGAAATTGACCAGGCCATTGCCCTGCGTCCGCAGATGGAGGCATTCCTGCAGCAGGAAATGAATACCGGATTCGATGAGCAGCCCACGCGCGACAGTTTGCGCGCGCTGATGGAGGGCTGACCATGGAAGGCCCCCGTTCCTGTTGGGCTGCGCTGGAAGACAAGGCGCAGCGTCGTATCAACGAATTGCAGGGCGAGATTGCGCAGGCGGGGCAGTTGCTCCAGACGCTGTATGCCAGCCGCACCCGCTTGTTGACGCTGTACCAAGAATACCGTGACCAATTGGAGAGCCGAACTGAGCAGTTGGGCATGCAAGAGGCCATGAACCAGCGCCAATTCATGTCCCAGTTGCAGACCCTGCACCACCGGGTTGAGGCCGATATTGAGCGCACGATGGCGCACCAGACGGCATTGCAGGATGCTTTGCGCGATGCCGATACCGAACGCTTGAAGATGAAAACCTTGCGCGAGAACGCCCAGACGGTGCACAACAAAGAAATGGCGCGGCTGGAGCAACGCGCGATGGATGTGCTGGGCGTTCAGCAATACAACCGCAAGGCTGCATGATGACGCAAACCGCACCCGCCACCGATCTTGTGTTGCCCTCCGCACCGGGTGCCGGCGCGCCTGGTGCATCCGGTGGTTGGCTGTGGCATTGGCGGGCCTGGCAGGCGCAAAGCCGCTGGGCAGCGACCACCCAGCAAATCGCGCAATGGTTAAGCGGCGTATCACCCGGAAGCACCGAGTTATTGCTGATTGGCGCCAGTGGCGGCTGGATGATGAGCAGCGCCTGGCTTCAGCGTTTCCGCTGCGTTCGCGCGTTTGACCTGGACCGGTGGAGTGCGCCGGTATTTCGTTACCGCCATGGCGCGGCTTTGCAGCAGTCCCGTACCAAGCTGGAATACCAGCAGCTCGATGCCATGCGCTACCTGCCCCAGTTGCTGCGCACCTACCCGGAAGCCTTTGTGTTGTTTGACAATGTGCTGGGGCAATTGCGCTTTGTCCATAACCGCCTGGACGCGGCCGAGGCGCAGTTGCATGCGATTACGCGGATGTTGCGCGGGCGTGAGTGGGCCAGCGTGCACGACGCCTATTCCGGCCGGATTGCCCCCTCCGCATGGGGTGCGCAGGCTGTCCCGCATTTAGGGCCTTTGCAGACCGTGCGGCAGCGGTCGGTCGCCGGTGCGTTACCGCAGTTTTCCACTGCGGAGCGGCGGTGGTGTGCCCAAATGGGTGTGAAAGGCGCATGGTTGGATCACCTGACAGCGGGTATTTTCCCGGCTGGGACCCCGATTCAGCACATGGCTTGGCCATTCAGCCGTGAATACCGGCATTGGCTGCAAGCCGCATGGGTGCGCGCATGAACGGTTGGCAACCAAGTTTTCTGCGTGGCATCAAGTTGCTACGCAACGTGTCGATGCTGCTTGATATGGTTTAAATTAGCGGGATAAGCGCAGCGGTCCCCCTGTTCCCGAAGTGAAAGAGATCCTATGAAACGCACCGTGTTGGAAATCGTCTTGGCACTGGCTATGGCTGGCGCTGCGGCGTTTGGGTATATGTCTTGGAAACAGTCGCAGGGCAGCAAAGCGACAATTGAAGAGTTGACCAAGGCATCCGAGGAGGCTACGGCCAAAATTGAGGAGGCCGAGAAAGCGGCGAAGGCGGCTTCCGAGGAGCTGGAAGCCATGGGCAAGGAGTCGCAGGCTGCGGCTGCCAAGGCCAGCCAGTTCGATGCGGTGAAAGCCGGACTGTCAAGCGGCGCCACGCTGGCTGATTTGGAGACTGCGTACAAAAAGGAAAAAAATCTGAGCCCGGAGCGCTTGATTGGCTTGGCTACTTTGCGCATGTTGACCAAAGGCGCGGATGATCCCACGACGATTGAGGCTTACAAGAAGGCGCTCGCGTTGGCGGACTGGAGTAACCGTAAGAATACGATTTGTGCGGCCCAGATGGGCCTGGCTACCACGGGTGAAAAAGTGGAAGTGATGGCCGATTGCCTGCCCAAAGGCAGCCCCAAGATGCCCGAAGGCCATAGCAAGGACGATGGCCACGCAGACCATGGCAAAGACGATGCCCATGGCAAGGGTGATGCTGCCGCCAAGGACGATGGCCATGGCAAAAAAGACGAGCATGCTGCGGATGCGCATGCCAAAGACGGTGAAAAGACCGCAGAGAAGCCCTCAGAGAAGCCCGCTGAAAAGCACGCCACCCCGCACTGGGATTACGAGGGCGACATGGGCCCTGCCCGATGGGTCAAAGAGTTCCCGACCTGCGGCAAAGGTACCAAGCAGTCGCCGCTCAATATCAAAGGCCCCTTCGTCAAGCAGCGCGTCGATCTGGCGCCGTCGTACAAGCCCGGCCCTTTGACGATGCTCAACAACGGCCACACGATTCAGGTCAACATTCCGGCGGGCAGCAAATTGCGCATCGACGGTATCGCCTATGACCTGTTGCAATTCCATTTCCATCGCCCCAGTGAAGAGCAGATCGATGGCAAACCCATGGCCATGGTGGCGCACTTTGTGCACAAGAGCGCTGAGGGCAAGTTGGCGGTGATCGGCGTGTTGTTGAAGGAAGGAAATGAAAACCCCAACATCAAGACCCTGTGGGCTAACCTGCCGGCGGGCGAGGGACCACCGGTTGACGTTCCCGATGTGACCTTCAATCCGGCCAATCTGTTGCCCAAGGAGTTGGACTTCTGGAGCTACGAGGGCTCGTTGACCACACCGCCGTGTACAGAAGGGGTGCGCTTCTTTATTCTGCGCACGCCGGTGAATATCTCCAAGGAGCAGGTCAACGCTTTCCCCTTCAAGTTGAATGCCCGCCCGGTGCAGCCGCAAAACAACCGCGAAATCACCATCGGCCAAGCGCCGGTTGATGCGGGTTGGTTGCGCGACGCATTGGCTCAGGCCGTGCAAAGTAATGCGCTGATGGCGATGGAAGGTGCGGCCCACCTATGAACACCCCGCGCGCTGTCGGCGGCCAAACTCTGGTGGCTGTGCTGGTTTCAGCCACCGTTGTGCTGCTGCTCGTTCTGGGCATCGGTGCCTTCGGTGTGTACGCCGGTTGGATTCATCTGGGGAGCTCGGCTTCTAAACCGGTAGGAGCCAAAGAATCAGACGCCTTGGCTAAAACAACGGGTGAAGCCAAGTTCATCTGTGAAGTCACCATCTCGATGCCTCAGCGCACCCTGGAGGCCGAGCCCAAGGTCTATAACGACATGCTGGTTGCCGGCGTCGATTACGACCAGAAGACAGGCTGGTACCAGGGTGACTTTGCGATATCCGAGGGCCACAAGGGCTCGCTGAAAGTCAATGGCACCAAAATTCTGGTCAGCCGCCCGGCAATGTTTGAGCGCTTTGGCGTGATGATCATTCAGGAGGATTTCACGATCGACCGTGCAGACGGCAGCTTCGTGCAGACCCTCACATTCAAAGGCGACAAAACCCGCCATATTCTCAAAGGGTTTTGCGGCGGGTTGACAACCGCGCCCTTCTAAGCGGATGACCGGCGCGCCGTGCGCGCCTTCCAAGTACCGGCTATGTTCTTTCTTTCCAAGCTGCTCGGATTAGCGGCAGATCCGATGTTTTGGGTTTTGCTGCTGTTGGCTGTCGCCGTGTTGCTGCTGCCACGCCGCCCGCTGGCAGCGCGCCGCTGGGTTCTTGCGGCACTGGGCATCTTGCTGCTGGGTGGCTGGGCGCCCTTGCCGGATGCGTTGCTGCGACACCTGGAGCGCCAATACCCGGACCCGCCTCCGCTGCCGGCTCAAAGTTATGTCGGGGTCATTGTTCTTGGCGGAGCGACAGAGAGTGGCTATGTCAGCGAAGGTACCGAAGAACCGCAGGTGAACAGCGGGGCCGAGCGCATCACCACGGTGCTGCCGTTGTTGCGCCAAGCCCCCGGTCTGCAGGTGGTATTCAGCGGCGGCGAGGGGCAATATTTCGGTAGCGGTCCCAGCGAAGCAGCGCGCGCGCGCCGCTTTTTTGTTCAACTGGGATTGGACCCGCAGCGTATCCGCCTTGAAAACCAAGCGCGCAACACCTATGAAAACGCCGTGTTCACCGCCCGTTTGAGCGGGATTGACCCCCATCAACCTTGGATCTTGATCACCTCGGCATACCACATGCCCAGAGCGCTGGCAGTCTTTCGCAAGCAGGGCTGGAATGTCACCCCCTACAGCGTCGATTTCAATGCGGGTCTCACAACCCCCTGGACCTATCATTCGCTTGGTATATCGGGCAAATGGAGCTTGGCTCTGCACGAATACCTGGGTACCGTGGCGTACCGATTGAGCGGCCGCATCTGAGCGGCACGGCCTCTCTAAAATCGGTTCTTTTCGCCTCCAACCTCCCACCCATGACTTTTCTTGCCGAGACGCGGCGGCGCCGTACGTTTGCCATCATTTCCCACCCCGACGCCGGTAAGACCACGCTGACGGAGAAGCTGCTCTTGTTTTCCGGTGCGATTCAAATCGCGGGCTCGGTGAAGGCGCGCAAGGCCAGTCGCCATGCCACCAGCGATTGGATGGAGATTGAAAAGCAGCGGGGTATTTCTGTGGCTAGTTCGGTGATGCAGA
>CANFTU010000037.1 GCA_947450005.1 Comamonadaceae bacterium
ACGGTGCGCGGGCGGGACGCCGCCTGGAATCTGGCCGAGGTGGCCTTTGAGGGCGGCAGCCTGTGGCTGCGCGACAGCGCTGTTTTGGAGCCGGGGCGCAACGTGCGCGTGCGGGTGCTGGCCCGCGATGTGAGTCTGGCCTTGGCTGCGCCTGCGGGCACCAGCATCCAGAACCAATTGGCCTGCACGGTCGAGCAGATCACACCCGATGCCCACGCCTCGCAGGTGCTGGTGCGGCTGCGCTGTGGCAACGCCATTCTGTTGGCGCGGGTGACGGCGCGCTCGGCAGCGCAACTGGAGCTGGCGGCGGGCCGGGCGGTGTGGGCTTTGGTGAAATCCGTCGCCTTGGTGGAATAGGGCCGAAGCGCGGGGGTGCTTAGTCGTCGTGCCCACGCACCGGGCCGCGCAGGCTTTTGGTTTGGGAACGTACGCCTTTGGTCTCCAGCCGCCGCTGTTTCGAGCCGTAGGTGGGTTTAGTCGCGCGCCGTGGCGTGGGCGGGATAGCCACGCTGTTGACGAGATCGTGCAGACGCATGAACGCGTCGAGCCGGTTTTTGTCCTGGGTTCGAAAGCGCTGGGCTTTGATGATGAGCACGCCTTCGCCGGTGATGCGGGCGTCGCGCAGGGCCAACAGGCGCTCTTTGACGCCCTCAGGCAGGCTGGACGCGGGGATGTCGAAGCGCAAGTGGATGGCGCTGGATACTTTGTTGACGTTTTGGCCGCCCGCACCTTGGGCCCGTATCGCGCTGATCTGGACTTCGGACTCGTCGATGGCGAGCGGTTCCCGGTGGAGATCGCGAAGGGGTTCTGGGGTGGCCATGGCGGAGAAACTACACTGCGTGCAGCCCGTATTGGACACCCTCAACCAACCCCAAGGAGCCTGCCATGGCCAAAGGTCAGCAAAAATCCACCAAAGAAGCCAAAAAACCTAAGAAAGACAGCGCGCCGCCCAAGCCGATGGCGCCCGGTTTTGAGCCGATTCGCGCCACGGTCACCACGGCCATCATGCCGCGCGGCAAGGCCAAGAACAAACCGGCCTAGTGCAACTCCAGGAGATTTTGTACACCCAGGGTTTCGGTACCCGGCGCGTGTGCGCCGGGCTGGTGCAGCAGGGCTGGGTGCAGGTGTATGCGCCCGGGGACGGGAGCAGCCCACAGCCGTGCATGGACCCTGCGACCGAGTTCGAGCCGGAGGGTTTGCGCTTTCGGGTACAGGGCCGCGATTGGCCCTACGCGCAGCGCGCTTACATCGTGTTGCATAAGCCCTCCGGCACCGAGTGTTCGCAAAAGCCCTCCACCTATCCCAGTATTTATTCACTGTTGCCAGCGCCCCTGCGCACGCGCCCGCAAAAAAGCGCGGTGCAGGGTGTGCAAGCCGTGGGACGCTTGGATCAGGACACCACCGGCATGCTGCTGCTGACCGATGACGGGCAATTCATCCACCGCATGAGTTCTCCGCGCCACCATGTGCCCAAGGTGTATGAGGTGACGGTGAAGCACCCTTTGGATGCCCGCCAAACGGAATGCCTCCTCGCTGGTGTGGTGCTGGATGACGACCCGAAACCGGTGCGTGCCGCCGCGTGCGAGGCGGCGGGCGCGCACCACCTTCGCCTCACGCTGACCGAAGGTAAATACCACCAGGTCAAACGCATGGTGGCTGCAGTGGGGAACCGGGTTGAGTCGTTACACCGCTCGCGCATTGGCAGTTTGGATTTGCCGGCCGAGCTGGCGCCGGGCGCTTGGCGCTGGTTGACTGCAGCAGAACTCGTCGCGGTGGCTGCGGCCTGAGTCGTTGTCGGGGCGCCGAGGTGCCGGGTGGCAGCTAAACTCCGCGTTTATGCATAAAAGATTTCGTTGGGCCTTTCTGGCCACAGTTGGTTGGTCGTATATCGCATGGTCGGCTACCAGCATGCCCACGCAAGTTGCACAGGCTGAGGTGCCCCCCGCACCGGCGGCAGTAAGCGGACCCGCCGCGAAGGAGCCCGCTCCCATTCTGGTCCTCAATTCCTTGAGCGCCAGCGTCAGCATCGTCGACCCGCAGCGCTGGGTCGAGATCAAGCGGGTGCCCACCGGCAAAGAGCCGCATCACCTGTATCTGACACCCGATGAAAAATCAGTGATCGTGGCCAACGCGGTCGGCAATTCACTGACTTTTTTGGACCCGCGAACCGGCGATGTGCAGCGCACGGTGCAAAACATTTCAGATCCCTACCATCTGCGCTTTTCGCCCGACATGAAATGGTTGGTGACCGCGGGTAACCGGCTCAACCACGTCGACATCTACCGTTGGAGCGCCGGCGAACTCACCCTGGCGAAGCGGATTTCCACCGGCAAAACCCCCAGCCATTTGTGGATCGACTCCAAAAGCACAGTGGTCTACGCCACCATGCAGGAAAGCGACGAACTGGTAGCGATTGATCTGGCTACCCAGACCATGAAATGGCGCATCAAGACCGGTTTTCTGCCGGCTGATATTTTTGGCACACCGGACGATAAAAAGCTGCTGGTGGCGCTCACCGGTGCGCGTGGCGTGGAGGTTTATGACGTGGCCGATGCCAAGCCCGTGTTCGTTAAAACATTGGCCACGGCAAGCGGTGCGCACGCGTTCCGCAGCCTGGGCGACAAGCAACATATTTTTGTGAGTAACCGCGCGGCCAACTCCATCAGCAAAATCGATTACGTCAACATGGCCGTGGTCGACACCTTTGATGTACCCAGTGGGCCGGATTGCATGGATCTATCTGCCGACGGCCGGTTTTTGTACGTGGGCTCACGCTGGGCCAATAAACTTTCCGTGGTGGATCTGACGACCCGCACCATCGTGCGCCAGGTCAAAGTCGGCAAGTCGCCGCATGGGGTATGGACGCTCGACCACAAACCCCGCTGATGCGGCTGTACGGCCTGTTGTGCGCAGGCCTGCTGCTGATTTGCAGCACCGGCTTGTCCCACGCATCGGCCGCTTGCAGCAAGCCGGTTTACCTGACCCTGGATACCGGCCACATGGAAGTGGCGCCGCTGATCGCCGACATATTGCAACGCCACCAGGTCAAAGTGACATTTTTTGCGGCGGACGAACCGAGCAAAACCGGTGACGGCAGCCTGGGCACGCATTGGGCCCCTTGGTGGAAGGCGCGCGCCGCGGAGGGGCATGCGTTTGCCTCCCATACCCTGGACCACGTTTACTGGCGCAACGATTTGCCGGACGGACGTTTCCAAGTGCGCCCCAGCGCCGGACCGCAAGTCGGCCAGATCCAGGCGTGGACTGCGGCAGACTATTGCGCCGCGCTCGATGCGGCGTCCCAGCGTTTGCAAGCCCTGACCGGCGTTGCGCCCCTGCCGCTGTTCCGCGCCCCTGGTGGCAAGACGTCTGCTCGTCTGTTGGCGGCAGCCCGCGCCTGTGGATATGCCCATGTGGGCTGGGCGCCTGCCGGCTTTTTAGGCGACGAGTTGCCCAGCGAAAAATACAGCAACGCCCGGCTGCTGGCCCAGGCCTTGCGCGATATCCGGCCGGGAGACATCGTGATGGCGCACCTGGGCATCTGGTCGCGCAAAGACCCGTGGGCGCCTGCGGTCCTGGAGCCACTGATAACCGGCTTGCAGGCCAAGGGGTTTTGTTTTGAAACGTTGCGCGCCCACCCGGATTACCAGGACTGGCTGAACGCCCACCCGAAATAAGCTATGGTTTGCGCGCGCAGACATGCCCCATGGACGCCCTGACCGACACCTTCAACCTTTTGCACCAGGCCTTTTTTGAGGGACTGGTGCAGCCTTTTTTGATGGCCATCGGCTGGGGTGGTTATTTGGAGCGGGCCTTTGAGGGCTCGATGTGGCTGTTATTTGGGTTGGGGCAAATCGGGGTTCTGGTCCTGGTCATTGGACCGTTGGAGCGCTGGCGCCCGGTTGAGCCGGTCACCGATGCCGCCTCGGTGCGCACCGATGTGCTGTACACCCTGATCCACCGGCTCGGCCTGTTCAAACTCGGCATGTTTTTTCTGCTGGAACCTGGTATGGACGCGCTCATGGGGCAGATTAGCGTATGGGGTTGGGTTCCGCCGCAGCTCGACAACCTCTGGCCGGGTGTCACGGACCAGGCGCTGGTCAGCTTTGTCTTGTACCTGCTGGTATTCGATCTGGTGCATTACGGCATCCACCGCGCGCAGCACCAGATCGGCTGGTGGTGGAAATTGCATGCGCTGCACCACGCACAACGGCAGATGACCATGTGGTCCGACAACCGTAATCATCTGCTGGACGATGTACTGACCAGCGCGTTACTGGCGCTTTGCGCCCAGTTCATCGGGTTGCCGCCCGGCCAGTTTGTCGTGTTGGTGGTTTTTACCCAGCTCAGCGAGAGCTTGCAACATGCGAACCTGCGCTTGGACTTCGGACGCTGGGGCGAGCGCCTGTGGATCAGCCCGCGCTTTCACCGCCTGCACCACCGTATTGGCGAGGGTCATGAAAGCGTGCAGACCGGCACTGGCCGGGTGGTGCTCGGCGGGCATAACTTCGGGGTGTTGCTGCCTTGGTGGGACATGCTGTTGGGGACTGCGAACTTCAAGGCCGGCTACAGCCCTACCGGCGTGCGTGACCAGGTGGAGGAGGGCCGGAGCTACGGAGCGGGCTTTTGGTCTCAGCAGTGGTTGGGCCTGCAGCGCTTGCGCAACCGGGCCTGACGGTGGATCGCGGGCCGAAAATTGTGCGGGCGGTGCTGGATGCGTTCTGGCGAGCGGCCTGGTATTGCCTGCACCCCCGCGTCATCGTGCTGTCTTTGCTGCCGGTGCTGGTGAGTGGTGGCTTGGCATTTGTTTTGGGGCATTTGTTTTGGGCCGATGCCATTGAGGCGCTGGGCGGCTGGCTGGAATCGTCGGTCACCCTCACGGTGTTATGGGGCTGGCTGGAAGCTGTGGGCCTGCCGCGCCTCAAAGCGGTGTTGCCGCATGTGATTTTGCTGCTGGTGCTGACTCCTGCTGTGGTGGTGGTGTCGCTGGCCGCAGTGTCTTTTTTGATGACGCCGGCCCTGGTGCGTTTGGTCGCCCGCAAGCGGTTTCCGGAGTTGCAGAGGGTGCATGGTGCTCCCTGGTGGCACGGCGTGCTGTGGACCGTGTGGTCGTCAGTGCTGGCGGTGTGCGCATTGGTGGTGAGTGTGCCGATGTGGATGATCCCCCCTTTGCTGCTGGTTCTGCCTCCGCTGATCTGGGGTTGGTTGACCTACCGGGTCATGGCGTTTGACGCCTTGGCGCAGCACGCCAGCGCCGATGAGCGCCGGGCTTTGATGTCAGACCACCAATACGCGCTAGTGGGCATGGGCATTGTGGCCGGCCTGATGGGTGCGGGGCCGAGCCTGATCTGGTCCACCGGCCTGATGACGATTGCCATGGCACCCGTGCTGCTACCGGTTTCAATGTGGTTGTACGTGCTGGTGTTTGCTTTCGCCTCGCTGTGGTTTATCCATTTTTGTCTGGCGGCCTTGCAGGCTTTGCGGCAGCGCGCCGCCCCGGTCGCTGCACCCCCCACCCTTGAACTTCCCCTAACCGCGAATAGCTGACCATGCACTTTGGACTCCTGATCATTGGCGATGAAATTCTCTCGGGTAAGCGCAACGATAAGCACCTGAGCCGCGCTATTGAGCTGCTGGGCGCGCGCGGCCTGAGCGTGTCCTACGCCGATTACGTGGGGGACGACCCCGACCGCATCACGGGGGCATTGACGCGCGCTTTCAGCAGCGGCGACGTGGTGTTTTCCTTCGGCGGTATCGGCGCCACGCCGGATGACCACACCCGCCAGTGCGCAGCGCGCGCCCTGGGGAAGCCTCTGGTGCTGAACCCGCAGGCCGAGGCCTTGATTTACGAGCGCATGCAGGATGTGGCCCGGGAGCAGGGCCTGCCCTTTGAGCCCGAGCGGGAAGACAACCGCCACCGCTTGAATATGGCGATGTTCCCGCAGGGCAGTCAGATCATTCCCAACCCCTACAACAAGATTGCCGGCTTCAGCTACCCCGGCGCCGGGGGTGGGGCGGTGCACTTCGTGCCCGGGTTTCCGGTGATGGCCTGGCCGATGGTGGAATGGGTGCTGGACAGCCAATACCCGCACTTATTCCGGCAGGGCGCGCATTGCGAGCAATCCGTGATCGTGTTTGGCGCGATGGAGGCGACCCTGACACCACTGATGGAATCCATCGAGCGCGCGTACCCGGTCAAGGTGTTCAGCCTGCCCAGCGTCGACCATCCGGCTTACGGACGCCATATCGAACTCGGTGTGAAAGGCGAGCCGGCCGCTTGCGCAGTGGCGTTCGCCGCGCTCAAAGATGGCTTGACGCCATACGCCGTGAAGTTGGGCTCCGAACTGGTGCGATAACAAGCTGACTGCACCAATTAAGGTCATATCTTTATAATTGCACCATAAATGTGCATATGTTCTCCCTGACGTTTTCCGTCCCCCATCCCGTGCGTGCGGGTGGCATGGGCGACAATCGCCCCTCGGCCTTGCAGTGGCACAAAAACTGCGAGCCCAAGGACTGTTTCGCAGATTTTTTAAACCGCGCTTAAGGAGCATTTGATGGCCAAGACCGTCGCAGACGTGATGAAGATGGTGAAAGAGAACGAGGTCAAGTTTGTTGACTTCCGCTTCACCGATACCCGGGGTAAAGAGCAGCACGTGACCGTGCCGATTTCGCATTTTGACGAAGACAAATTCACTTCTGGCCACGCATTCGACGGCTCGTCCATCGCCGGCTGGAAAGGCATTGAAGCCTCGGACATGCAACTCATGCCCGATCCCAATACCGCCAACATTGACCCCTTCTTTGAAGAGACCACCCTGTTTCTGAGCTGCGACGTGGTCGAGCCCAGCGACGGCAAGGCCTATGACCGCGATCCGCGCTCGATTGCCAAGCGCGCCGAAGCGTATCTGAAGGCCTCGGGCATTGGTGACACCGCGTATTTCGGTCCTGAGCCCGAATTCTTCATCTTTGACGACGTGCGCTGGAATACGGACATGTCGGGCTCGTTCTTCAAAATCGAAGAATACGAAGCGCCTTGGAACTCCGGCAAGGACATGAACGGTGCCAACAAGGGCCACCGCCCCACGGTCAAAGGCGGCTACTTTCCTGTGCCCCCGGTCGACAGCACCCAGGATATGCGCGCAGAAATGTCGCTGATCCTGGAGCAACTCGGCGTCCCCGTCGAAGTGTTCCACCACGAAGTTGCAGGCGCTGGCCAAAACGAGATCGGTACCAAGTTCAGCACGCTGGTTCAGCGCGCTGACTGGACGCAGATCCTGAAATATGTGGTGCAGAACGTCGCCCACAACTACGGCAAAACCGCCACCTTTATGCCCAAGCCCGTCGTTGGCGACAACGGCTCCGGCATGCACGTGCACCAGTCCATTTGGAAAGACGGTAAAAACCTGTTCGCCGGTGACGGCTACGCCGGTTTGTCCGACTTTGCGCTGTACTACATCGGCGGCATCATCAAGCACGCACGCGCCCTGAACGCCATCACCAACCCGGGTACCAACAGCTACAAGCGTTTGGTCCCCGGCTTTGAGGCGCCGGTCAAGCTGGCGTACTCGTCGCGCAACCGCTCGGCATCGATCCGTATTCCGTTTGTGGCCAACCCCAAGGGTCGCCGAATCGAAGCACGTTTCCCCGATCCATTGATGAACCCGTACCTCGGCTTTGCGGCCCTGATGATGGCGGGCTTGGACGGTGTGGAAAACAAGATCCATCCCGGCGAGGCTGCCACCAAAGACCTGTACCACCTGCCGCCCGAAGAGGACGCATTGGTGCCAACCGTCTGCCACAGCCTGGACCAGGCGCTGGACTGCCTGAACGCAGACCGCGCGTTCCTGACCAAAGGCGGTGTGTTCACCGACAGCATGATCGATGCCTACATTGAGCTCAAAATGGGTGAAGTCACGCGCCTGCGCATGGCAACACACCCGATCGAGTTCGACATGTACTACTCGCTCTAAGCGTTGCGATACACAGCATCCGCACCAAGCGCCGGGTTCCCGGTACGGCGTGCGTGTGTTGCGGTGAAAGGGCGGCCTGCGGGCCGCCCTTGTCGTTGGAGGCGCGCGATAATTCCAACCATGGTTGCTATGCGGAAACTATCGTCGATTCGCGTGACATGGTCGTGGTGCGTTCTGTCATGCGTGGGCGCTGCGGCCCACACGGTATCTCTGGCCCAGGACCGGGTGTACCGTTGCGGCGACCTGTACACCAGCGCCGACAAAAGCGCTGACCCCGGCTGTCACGTCGTGGGAATGGACCGGATCACGGTCGTGCAGGTGCAGCCCAGCGAGGTACCGAAAGCTGTATCGCCGGCGGTTCCGCGCGCAGCGCCGGCCAGCAAGGGCGCCACCGCACGGGTGAGCGGCCGGGCGCAGACGGAAAAAGACAGCGAGGCGCGGCAGATTCTCCAGACCGAATGGCGCAAGACCCTTCAGCGGCTGCAGGACTTGCAAAGTGAATACAACCGGGGTGAACCAGAGCGCTTGGGCTCCGAACGCAGCAACCCGCAAAAATACCTGGACCGTGTGGCCGCACTGCAATCGAGCATCGCCCGTACCGAAGCCGATCTCACGGGCCTCCGCCGGGAACTCGCCCGCATGGGCGCTGTGGTGCAACCCTGAGGCCTTGGCGTGCAGAACCCGCGTAACGAATCCCGCTACCAGGCGTTCGACCTGTCGGCCAGTTTGGTCAGTGTGGTGGACGTGCAGGGGCGGGTGCAATTCAGCAACGCCATGTTCGAAGATGCGGTGGGTCTATCCCGGCGCATGATCACGGGTACGCTGCTGGCTGACTATTTTTTTGAACCGCAGGCGTTGATTGCAGCCCTGCAGGGCGTGCAGAAAAATGCATTTTCGGTGCTCCGGTACGACGCCACGTTGCGCCGCAGTGGCCAGGACGCCATGTTGGTGCATGTGATGGTGTCCCACACCGTCGGCACCGATGAGGTGATCATCGAAATGGTGCCGCAGGAACAGCAGGTCCGGCAGGACCGCGAGGAGCGCTTGGCCGAGCAGGCACGCACCAATAAAGAGCTTATTCGCAACCTCGCGCACGAAATCAAGAACCCATTAGGGGGCATACGCGGAGCGGCCCAATTGCTGGAGATGGAAATCCAGTCCCCCGAGCTGTTGGAGTACACCCAGGTCATCATCCATGAAGCCGACCGCCTGCAAACCCTGGTGGATCGCTTGCTGGCGCCGCACCGACGGGCGCATGTGGTGGGCGATGTGAATATCCACGAGGTGTGCGAGCGGGTGCGCTCGCTCATCGTGGCCGAGTTCCCCAAGGGTCTGACCGTGGCCCGCGACTACGACATCTCCATCCCGGATCTGCGCGGCGACCGCGAACAACTGATCCAGGCGGTGCTGAACATCGCACAAAACGCCTGTCTGGCACTGGCGGGGCGGCGTGAAGCGGGCGATGCGCGGCTGAAGTTTTCGACCCGCGTGGCCCGCCAGGTCACCTTTGGTAAGCACCGGCATCGACTGGCACTGGAATTGCATGTTGTTGACAATGGACCGGGCGTACCCGATTCGATCAAGGACCGGCTGTTTTATCCCCTGGTTTCCGGGCGGGAAGGCGGCTCCGGGCTGGGCCTCACGTTGGCGCAGACCTTTGTGCAACAGCACCACGGCACGATCGAAGTCGACAGCGTTCCGGGACATACCGATTTCAAAATTTTGATTCCCTTGCCCTGAGGCATTCTTCGGAGACCCACCGCCATGAAGCCCGTTTGGATAGTCGATGACGACCAGTCGATTCGCTTCGTCCTTGAGAAAGCCTTGTTGCGTGAGCAACTACCCACGCGCAGCTTTTCCAGCGCCGCTGACGTCTTGCGCGCGCTGGCTGCCAGCGACGAACCGGGCCCCCAGGTTCTGGTCAGCGACATCCGTATGCCGGGCGAGTCCGGTCTGGAATTGCTGGAAAAAGTCAAGGCACGCTACCCCAGCCTGCCCGTCATCATCATGACCGCGTTCTCTGATCTGGACAGCGCGGTCAGCGCATTTCAGGGCGGTGCATTTGAATACCTGCCCAAACCCTTTGATCTGTCCAAAGCCGTCGAGCTGATTCGCCGCGCGATGGAGGAAAGCATGCGCGAAGAAGTCGCCGACACCGCGCGCACCGATGCCCCGGAAATGATGGGTCAAGCGCCGGCGATGCAGGACGTGTTCCGCGCTATCGGCCGCCTGAGCCAAAGCCACGTGACCGTGTTGGTGACGGGTGAATCCGGCTCCGGCAAGGAGCTGGTCGCGCGTGCTCTGCACAAGCACTCGCCGCGTGCCAGCGGTCCGTTTGTGGCCATCAACACCGCCGCCATACCCAAGGAGTTGCTCGAGAGCGAGCTGTTCGGCCACGAGCGGGGCGCTTTCACCGGTGCGCAAGGTCAGCGGCGCGGACGTTTCGAGCAGGCCGATGGCGGCACGTTGTTCCTTGATGAAATTGGTGACATGCCGTTTGAGTTGCAAACACGCTTGCTGCGGGTGCTCAGCGACGGCAGCTTTTACCGCGTGGGCGGGCACACCGCGCTGAAGTCCAATGTGCGCGTGATTGCCGCCACGCACCAGGATTTGGAGGAGCGCGTCAAGCTCGGCCTGTTCCGCGAAGACTTGTTGCACCGTCTCAATGTGATCCGCCTGCGGCTGCCGGCCTTGCGGGAGCGGCGTGAGGATGTCGCGCCCCTGACGCGCCATTTTTTGCAAGTCAGTGCGCACCAGCTGGGTGTGGAAGTGAAGCGCATTTCAGAGGCGGCTTTGGCGGTGCTCGAAGCGTTTCCCTTCCCGGGCAATGTGCGGCAGCTTGAAAACATCTGCCACTGGCTGACGGTGATGGCGCCCTCGCAATCGATAGAGCCCAAAGACCTGCCCCCCGAAGTGCTCTCAGCCTTCGGTTTGGGTGGCAGCGCGCCGGCCGCAGCGCAGCCTGCTGCCTGGACGGCGCCACCTGCGGCGTCCTACACCGCCACTGATCCGGCGGCACCTGCTTGCGCGGCTTCTCCCGCGCAGCCCGAGGCGCTACTGCCCCTGCAACCGGTGAATACCTGGGAACTCGATTTGGAGCACGAGGCCTTGGAACTCTTGCAAGCTGATTCCAGCGATGTCTGGGACGTGCTGACCCGCAGGTTCGAGTCGCGCCTGATCCGCGCTGCGCTGCAAACCACCCGGGGCCGCCGGGTTGACGCCGCCAACCGGCTGGGCATTGGCCGCAACACCATCACCCGCAAAATTCAGGAACTGGGGCTGGACCAGCAAGCGGCTCTGGCCGACTCCGTCTGAGCGGCGGCTAATCCAGCGTCACGGTCACCGGCGCGTGGTCGCTGGGGCGCTCGTTTTTGCGGGGTGATTTGTCAATCTCGCAGGCGCGCACCAGCCCTTTGAGTGCATCGCTGACCAGAATGTGGTCGATGCGCAAGCCCCGGTTACGGCGAAAGCCCATATCGCGGTAGTCCCACCAGCTGAAAGTTTTGGGCGCTTGGGGGAACAGGCGCAAGCTGTCATGCAAGCCCAATGCAATTAGCGCGCTGAGTTGGTAGCGCTCCTCGTCGGTGCAATGAATCTGGTCGCGCATGCCCTCTGGGTCCCAGACATCGGCATCGTCAAAGGTGATGTTGTAGTCGCCCATAAGGACCAGCTTCGGGTGTGCCAGCAGCTCGGACTTGACCCAGGCGCGCAGGGCTTTGAGCCATTCCAGCTTGTAGTCGAACTTGTCCGTTCCCGGCGCCTGCCCGTTCGGAAAATAGGCCCCGATCACGCGGATATCCCCCAGATTGGCGCTGATGATGCGCGCCATGTCATCGGCAAACAGGGGGTTGTTGCGCACCACGTTGGTCAGCGGCAGGCGGCTGATCAGCGCCACACCGTTGTAGGTTTTCTGCCCGAACCATTGGGCCTGGTAGCCGGCCTCGGTGAAAGCTGCATGCGGGAACTTGTCGTCGCTGAGCTTGAGTTCTTGCAAGGCCAATACATCGACCGGATGGGCAGCCAGCCAATCGAGCACCTGTGGCAGCCGCACGGCCAAAGAGTTCACGTTCCAGGTGGCAAGTTGCATCGTGATAGCGCCTGAGTGGGAGGGAAGCGCCGCATCATAGGGGCTCGGCAATCCCCTATGATGCCCCGCACAAACGATTGGCGGTCACTGGGGGCGTTGGAACCCCGCAGGCGTGACCTTCAAGGTGAGACCGGAGCCAACATGAAACAAGAATCATCGCATCCGCTGTTGGACGCGGAAGTGGAAATCATCCTCGGCCACGCCGAGCAGGCGGACATTCCGAGCGATTTGCCAACGCGCCGCTGGCTCTACGCCTGGATGCTCGATCCGGACATTCCGGGCAACCACCAACGTGAAGTCGACCGGTGGGTCGGTGTGCTGATTGTGGCCAACCTGTTTGCGCTCTTGTTTGAACACGTGCCTATCCTGTATGAGCCGAACAAAGCCTTGTTCGCCTGGTTCGATGCCTTCTCGGTGGTGGTCTTCACGGTGGAATATCTTTTTCGGCTGTACCTGGCGCCCGAGGAACACGACTTACGCGGAAAGCCCTACGCCCGCTGGCGCCATGCGTGTGCGCCGCTGTCGGTGTTTGACCTGCTGGCCATCGTGCCCTTTTATCTGCAGGCGATCATGCCGGTGGATTTGCGGATCTTGCGGTTTTTGCGTTTGCTGCGGATTCTGAAACTCTTCCGCGTGCTGGTGCCCGCCTGGCACCATTTTGCGCAGCTCAACCGCGGGCGCACGATGCGCCAGAAAATCCACGCGCTGATGTTTGACAGCGCCCACAGTGGAGAAATGCACCACCTGCTCGACAGCTTTATTGCGATGTGGGTGGTGATCTCGGTTGCGGCGGTGATTCTGGAATCCGTTGCCTCGGTGCACTACGCCTTGAACATGGAATTTTTGATCCTGGACACCGTGGCAGTGCTGGTGTTTTCACTGGAATTTCTGCTGCGCTTGTACAGCTGCGTGGAGGAACCCCAATTTAAGAACAGCGCCTTGGGGCGCTTGAAATTCGCCAAGTCGATGTCCGCTTTGGTGGACTTTCTGGCGGTATTGCCTTTTTTCCTGGAGCCTTTCCTCAATCACCTGCTCGATCTGCGTTTCTTGCGGGTGTTCCGCCTGATCCGGTTGCTCAAGCTGACCCGCTACACCGGTGCTACCACCACGCTGACCAAAGTCATTGCGCGCGAATGGGGCGTGGTCAGCGCGGCGGCCTTCATCATGATTTTGATGGTCATCATGATGGCCTCGCTGGGCTATTTGTTTGAGCACGATTCGCAGCCGGACAAGTTCGAGAACATCCCGCAATCGATTTACTGGGCCGTGGTGACGCTGGCGTCGGTCGGGTACGGCGACATCTCGCCGGTGACCCCGGCCGGCCGCGCGATGACCATTGTGATGGCCCTGATGGGGATTGGCATTTTTGCAATTCCCGCCGCCTTGCTTTCGTCGGCTTTCAGCGATCAACTGCAAAAGGAGCGTGAGGCCTTGAAGGGCAACATTTACCGCATGATCGCGACCGGCAATATGGACCCCGAGGCCGTGACGCAAATCCGCACCGAGTCCAAACGCCTGCACCTGACCGCCGAAGAGTTGGGTGCCCTGATCGAAAAAGCCCACGCGGAGCGCGAGTCCAAGGAAGACCTCTCCAGCCTGAGTCTGCACGAGATAGCCCGCAGCCCGCATCAGGTTATCGAGTATTACAAGCAGCAGTTGGGACAGTTGCGCCAGCTAGGCCTGTTGACAGACCTCGCCAAAGTGGAATCCCTCGCCCGTGCGGAGGACCACTTGACGCCGACCGACATCGCGGTGTGGAACGTCATCCAGCGCCGCACACCGACCGATCCGCCACCGCGCTAGTTGCGCACCCAGGTCACAAAGCTGTAGGTCAGCCCGCTGGCAGCGGTGTGCGCCTCCCGTTGGCGTACGTGCCAGGGCGCATCCAGGGCTGGCGCGTACGCGTCGCCCTCAAAGTCGGCATCAATCTCGGTGACCTCCACCGTCTTGGCCAGGGGCAGCGCCTGCGCATAGATTTGCGCCCCGCCGATGACCCATACGTGTGCCGCCTGCGCGCACTGCGCAATAGCGGCTTCCAGGCTGTGGGTCGGAAGGGCGCCGGGGCTGGCCCAGCCGGCTTGGCGGGTGATGACGATGTTGCTTCGGCCCGGCAGGGGGCGGAATTTCGGTGGGAGGGAGTCCCAGGTTTTGCGGCCCATGATGACCGGGCACCCCAGCGTCAGTCGCTTGAAATGCGCCAGGTCCTCGGGCAAATGCCAGGGCAGGGTGTTGTCACGCCCGATCACGCCGTTGCGGGCGCGGGCATAAATCAGGTGCAGCTCCATGCCTGCGCGTCACACCGCCACCGGCGCTTTAATGGCCTCGTGGGGGTCGTAGCCGGTGATTTCAAAGTCTTCGAACGCGTAGTCGAAGATCGAGGCCGGGCGGCGCTTGATCTGCAGCGTGGGGTAGGGCCGGGGCGCGCGGCTGAGCTGCAGGCGCACTTGCTCTGCGTGGTTGCTGTAGACGTGGCAGTCTCCGCCCGTCCAGATGAAATCGCCTACGTCCATGTCGCACTGTTGCGCCACCATGTGGGTCAGCAAGGCGTAGCTGGCGATGTTGAAGGGCACGCCCAGAAAAATATCGGCACTGCGCTGGTAGAGCTGGCAGCTCAAACGGGGGCGTTCACCGGGGCCAATGGCCGGCGCCACGTAAAACTGAAAAAACGCGTGGCAGGGCATCAAGGCCATCTTGGACAAATCGGCCACGTTCCAGGCGCTGACAATCATGCGGCGTGAATCGGGGTTGCTTTTCAAGGTGGTGATCAATTCGCTGATCTGGTCGATGTGGCGTCCATCCGGCGTGGGCCAGCTGCGCCACTGCACGCCGTAGACCGGGCCCAGATCGCCATCGGGTTTGGCCCATTCGTCCCAAATCGACACGCCGCGCTCTTTGAGCCAGTTGTTGTTGGAGGAGCCGGTGAGAAACCA
>CANFTU010000038.1 GCA_947450005.1 Comamonadaceae bacterium
CAAGGCGAAGGTCAACGCAAAAATCTTGACCCAGAACTGGTACGCGTCCATCCAGTATTGCTCGCTTGTCGCGACAAAGCGGGTTTTGAAGAACAGCAGAAACCACCCCATGGCAATGCTGATGGTCGGGAAAAGAATGTGAAACGTGACGTTGGCTGCAAACTGCAGTCGCGCCAGTACAACGGGATCAAGAGCGTCCATGGGTTTTCCTTGAAGTTGCGGAGCTGATCAAGACTTTGGCACCGCCGCGTTGACCCAACGCGCCAAGTCAGGGGCCGACATCGCCCCGGCTTGTCGGGTGACTTCTCGGCCGCCCGCAAAAACCGCCAGCGTGGGGATGCTGCGGATGTTGTAGGCCGCTGCCAGGCCCTGTTCGTCTTCGGTGTTGACCTTCACAAAGCGGGCGCGGCCGTGCAGGTCCTGGCTGACTTTTTCAAAAGCAGGGGCCATCATGCGGCAGGGGCCGCACCAGGGCGCCCAGAAATCCACCACCAGCGGCAAGTCGCTTTTGGCAAGCTGCGCGCGAAACGCGGCCTCAGTCAGGTTGTCGGGGTGCGCGTTCAGCAAGGCCGCATGGCACTTGCCGCAGTTCAGTTCCGCGTGGAGCTTGTCACGCGGAACCCGGTTCGTGGCGTTGCAAGCGGGGCAGACCAAGTGCAGGGTGTCGGTCATGACAGGTTCCTTTGGGGGTAGGTGGTTTTCGCCCTAGAGGACGTTGAGCGGAATCTTGGCGTAGGCGATGCCATTGCTTTCCTTGGGCGGCAACTCGCCCGCGCGGATGTTGATTTGCACCGCCGGCAGGATCAGCACGGGCATCTCCAGCGTCGCGTCGCGCGTGGTGCGCATCGCTACAAATTGGGCCTCTTCGATGCCGTCATGCACATGGATGTTGCCAGCCCGCTGGGCGGCGACCGTGGTCTCAAACGCGACGGGGCGTCCGGCAGGCGGATAGTCGTGGCACATGAACAGGCGGGTCTGCTCCGGCAGGCTCAGGAGCTTGCGGACCGAAGCGAACAAGGTTTTGGCATCGCCACCGGGGAAGTCGCAGCGGGCCGTTCCGACATCGGGCATGAACATGGTGTCGCCCACAAAAACCGCGTCACCAAACTGGTAGGCCACGCAGGCCGGTGTGTGACCGGGCAGGTACCAGGTGCGGGTGTCCAAGGCGCCCAGCGGAATGGCCTCGCCGTCGGCAAACAGGTGGTCGAACTGCGATCCGTCTGCCGCGAAGCCGGGCTCCAAGTTGAAGATGCCTTTAAAGACGCCTTGCACCGTGGTGATGTGGTCGCCAATACCGGTTTTGCCGCCGAGTTGTGCCTTCAGGTAAGGCGCAGCCGACAGGTGGTCGGCGTGGGCATGGGTTTCCAAAATCCACGACACGCTCAAGTGCTGGCTTTTGACGAAGTCAATCACCTTGTCGGCGCTGGCGTGGCTGGTGCGGCCGGACTTGGGGTCGTAGTCCAGCACCGGGTCGATGATGGCGCAGGCAGAGCCCGCGCGCTCGTAGACAACATAGGTCACGGTCCAGGTGGCGGGATCAAAAATGCCGTGAACCAGGGGGGTGGATGTTGAGGCGGTCATCAGGGGGCTCCTTTTTCAGTTAGATGCATGATAATATATTGACAAATAGATTATTCGTCAATAGAATTTCGCATCTTTCGCAAAAACAGGAACCGCGCCTATGGAAAACGCCACATTGGACCTTGAAAAAATGCACATCGCAGCCGAAAAGGCCTGCCGCTTGATGAAGGTGCTGTCCAACCCTGACCGCCTGATGCTGTTGTGCCAACTGTCCCAGGGCGAAAAGCGGGTGGGCGAGCTGGAGGAGATCCTGGGCATCGTGCAGCCCACCTTGTCGCAGCAACTCACCGTGTTGCGCGACGAAGAACTGGTCTCCACCCGCCGCGAAGGCAAAAACATTTATTACCAAATCGCCAGCCCGCAAGCCCTGGCGGTCATGAACATTTTGTATGCGCAATTTTGCGCACCCCAGGAAGGAGAGTCTGCATGAACATCGATTGGGAGCACTTCACCCCCTGGGCCTCATTGAGCGGTGGGCTGATGCTGGGCGTGGCCTCGGCACTGTTTATTTTGCTCAACGGCCGCATCCTGGGCATCAGCGGCATTCTGGGCGGGCTGATGCCGCCCAAGGTGGGCGATACCGTATGGCGCGTCGCATTTCTGCTCGGTCTGTTTGCTGCGCCTTGGGTCTTTCACGCACTGGTGCCGCAGGGATTTGCATCGGCACCACGCATCGAGGCGGGTGTGTTCAGTGTGGTCGGCGCCGGATTGCTGGTCGGCATCGGCACCCGCTACGCATCCGGCTGCACCAGCGGCCACGGCGTGTGCGGGCTCTCGCGCATGTCACCGCGCTCGATGGTGGCCACGCTGTCGTTCATGGGCGCGGGCTTTGCCAGCGTTTACGTTTTGCGCCACCTCATCTAAGGAAAGCACCATGCTCCACCACCATCTTTTCCACCGCATCAGCGAATTTGCGGTCGGTCTCTTGTTCGGCCTGGGTCTCATGCTCTCGGGCATGACCGACCCCGGCAAAGTCATTGGCTTTCTGGACTTGGCCGGTTCCTGGGACCCATCCCTGGCGCTGGTCATGGGCGGCGCCATCGCCGTCGGATTTTTTGCTTTTGCCCTGGCCAAAAAGCGCACCAGCAATTTTTTGGGCGGCATGTTGCGCCTGCCTACCAATTCGCAAATCGACCGGCCACTCATCATCGGCAGCCTGCTCTTCGGCGCGGGCTGGGGCTGGGCCGGCTTTTGCCCGGGACCCGCGATGGTGTCCATGGCCGACGGCCAGCCCAAAGCTCTGGTTTTTGTGGCCGCCATGATCATCGGCATGGTGGGCTTTGAGTTGATGGACCGCTTTGTCCACGCCCCGCGCAAGCAAAAGCTGCAAGCGGTCTGAACGCATCACTTTCTGGAGACCCCATGGACATCAAATCCCTTACCCCCAATCTCAGCGTCAGTCCGCAAATTCTGGCGTCCGAGCTGCAAGCCGTGGCCGATGCCGGCTTCAAGGCGCTGATTTGCAACCGCCCGGATGGCGAAGGCGCTGACCAACCCAGTTTTGACGAAATCGCGCAGGCCGCCGCCCGCCTGGGCCTGCAAGCCCGCTACCTCCCTGCCGAAACCGGCAAGGTGCGCGACGAAGACGGCAAGGCCTTTGGTGCTTTGCTGCACACGCTGCCCGGACCCGTGTTGGCCTATTGCCGAACCGGAATGCGCTCGACCACCATGTGGGCGCTGTCGCAAGCCGGTGTCACGCCCTTGCCGCAGATTCTGGAAGCCAGTCGCAAGGCCGGCTTTGACATGCAGCCCTTGGTGCAACGCATCGCCAACGGCGGTGTAACACCCGCCGACCAGGCCGATGCCAGCCACCAGGTGGTGATTGTGGGTGGTGGTGCCGCAGGCATTGCGGTGGCGTCCAGCTTGCTGGCCCGCAGCCCGCAACTCGACATTGCGATCATCGACCCCGCCGATGCCCATTTCTACCAGCCGGGTTGGACCATGGTGGGCGGCGGCATCTTCCAAGCATCGTCCACGGCACGCACCATGGCGTCCGTCATCCCTACCGATGTGCGCTGGATCAAGGCTGCGGTGGCCGCTTTTGAGCCCGATAAAAACCAGATCATTCTGGAAGGCTGCCGGGTGGTGAAGTACCAGCAATTGGTGGTCTGTCCCGGACTCAAGCTCGATTGGAACGGCATTGAGGGCCTGACCGAGACCCTGGGCCGTAACGGCGTGACCTCCAATTACCGCTATGACCTTGCGCCCTACACCTGGCAGCTGGTGCAGCAGCTGAAAAAGGGCAAGGCCTTATTCACCCAGCCGCCCATGCCGATCAAATGTGCCGGTGCGCCGCAAAAAGCCATGTATTTGTCAGCCGACCATTGGACGCGCCAAGGGGTGATCAGCCATATCGATATCGATTTCTGCAATGCTGGCGCGGTGCTGTTTGGCGTGGCCGATTACGTGCCGGCACTCATGGAGTACGTCAAAAAATATGGCATTGACCTGAACTTCGGCGAGACACTGGTCTCCATCGACGGCCCGGCGCATCAAGCGACCTTCATGAAAACTTTGGCGGATGGCACGAAGGAAAAAGTGGTCCGCGACTTCGACATGATCCACGTGGTTCCGCCCCAGAAAGCGCCGGACTTTGTCCGTGTCAGCCCCCTGGCCGACGCCGCTGGTTGGGTCGATGTGGACCCCGCCACGCTGCGCCACAAAAACTTTGCCAACGTGTACGGCCTGGGCGATGTCACCAACACCCCCAACGCCAAGACAGCCGCGGCCGCGCGCAAGCAGGCACCGGTGGTCGCGCAAAACCTGTTGACCGCACTGGGCAGCCACACCGGGCAGGCTGCGTACGACGGCTACGGCTCCTGCCCCCTGACCGTGGAGCGCGGCAAGATTGTGCTGGCAGAGTTCACCTACGGCGGCAAACTCGCCCCCAGCTTTCCGGCATGGTTGATTGACGGCACCCGGCCATCAACCCTGGCCTGGTATCTGAAGGAACGCATCCTGCCGCCCATTTACTGGGAAGCCATGCTCAAAGGCCGTGAGTGGATGGCAGAGCCCAATATGGTGGGCTGATGTCGATGGCTGCACGCTGGTTGCCGTCGGCGCCCATTCTGGTTTGGGGCCGCGCCTACGACAAGGAATCCTTCACCCACGATCTGGTGGCGGCCTTGATCGTTACCGTGATGCTGATCCCGCAAAGCCTGGCCTATGCCTTGCTGGCCGGGCTGCCGCCGGAGGTGGGCTTGTACGCCAGCGTCGCGCCGCTGCTTCTGTATGCGGTGCTGGGCAGCAGCCGGGTGTTGGCGGTCGGTCCGGTGGCCGTCGTCTCTTTGATGACCGCAGCGGCGGTGGGCGAGCATGCCGCTGCCGGAACCCACGCGTACTGGCAGATCGCGATCACGCTGGCCTTTTTGTCGGGTGGCATGCTCCTGATCATGGGCTTGCTGCGCCTGGGTTTTCTGGCGAATTTTCTAAGCCACCCGGTGATCTCCGGCTTTATTTCCGCTTCCGGCTTGCTCATTGCTGCCAGCCAGATGAAGACGATTCTGGGCGTCAAGGTGGAGGGCCACAACTTTGTCGAGCTGCTGATTGGATTGCTCGGGCAGTTGGGCCAGGTACACGCCTTGACCGCGCTGCTCGGCGCGGTGGCAGTGGCCTTTTTATTCTGGGTGCGCACCGGGCTCAAGCCTTTGCTGGTGCGCGCCGGGCTGAGCGACAAGCTGGCCGGCGTGTGGGCCAAAGCCGGCCCGGTGGCGGCGATTGCCCTGAGCACGCTGCTGGCCTGGTTGCTGGATTGGAAGGGCCAGGGCATGAAGCTGGTGGGCACCGTGCCCAGTGGTTTGCCGCCGCTGACCCTGCCGCTGTGGGATCTGGCGTTGTGGCGCGAACTGGTGGTGCCGGCTGCGCTGATCAGCGTGGTGGGTTTTGTGGAGTCGGTATCGGTGGGGCAGACATTGGCGGCCAAGCGCCGCCAGCGCATCGAGCCGGATCAGGAGCTGGTGGCGTTGGGCGCGAGCAATTTGTCTGCCGCATTCACCGGGGGCTTTCCGGTGACCGGCGGCTTTGCCCGCTCAGTCGTGAACTTCGATGCCGGCGCCGTCAGCCCCGCGGCCGGGGTGTACACGGCGGTGGGGATCACGCTGGCCTCGCTGTTTCTCACGCCGGCGCTGTATTACTTACCGCAGGCCACGCTGGCGGCGACCATCATCGTGGCCGTGCTGTCCCTGGTAGACCTGGCCCTATTCCGTTCCACCTGTGGATTTTCCAAGCTGGATTTCAGCGCCTTGAGCGCCACGTTTCTGGCCACTTTGCTGCTGGGCGTGGAAAGCGGCCTGGTGATTGGTGTGGCGCTGTCGCTGGGCCTGTTTTTGTTGCGCGCCAGCCGGCCGCATATTGCAACGGTGGGTTGGATGCCGGGCACCGAGCACTTTCGCAATGTGTCGCGTCACCCGGTGCGGGTGAGTCCCCGCCTGGTGTGTCTGCGCGTGGATGCCAGCATGTTTTTTGCCAACGCCCGCGCGATCGAGGACCGCATCAACGCGGAGGTGGCATCGCGCCCCGCCTTGGAACATGTGCTGCTGCAGTGTTCGGCGGTGAATGACATCGACGCCAGCGCGCTGGAAAGTCTGCACGCCATCGCCGGGCGTTTGCACGATAGCGGCATCGCTCTGCACTTGTCGGAGATCAAAGGTCCGATCATGGACAAGTTGAACCGGACGGACTTCCTCAGGACTTTGCACGGGCGGGTTTTCCTGACCAGTTACGAGGCGGTCCTGGCGCTCACGCCGGAGGTGCTGGAAGCGCCCTGAGCGCGAGAACCACCGCTGCGGTGCAAAAATTGCTTTATTTCGGTGCATAAGTCTAATTTCACGGACTTTTGCACTAAATAAATACATTTTTTTGGAAATTCACTCATGGATGCACTAAAACAAGGCGCAGATGCGCTTTTTATTCTTTTGGGCGCAGTGATGGTGCTGGCCATGCATGCGGGCTTTGCGTTTCTGGAGTTGGGAACGGTTCGCCGCAAAAACCAGGTGAACGCCTTGGTCAAAATCCTGGCCGATTTTTCGGTGTCGACGGTGGCTTACTTTCTGGTCGGCTACACGGTGGCTTATGGGACGCACTTTTTTGTGGGTGCTGATCAACTCGCGCTCAACAGCGGGTACGACTTGGTGAAGTTCTTTTTTCTTTTGACCTTCGCCGCAGCCATTCCCGCCATCGTGTCGGGCGGTATCGCCGAGCGGGCCCGTTTCTGGCCGCAGTTGATGGCCACGGCCGTCATCGTGGGACTGGTGTACCCGGCGTTTGAGGGCATCGCCTGGAACCAGCACTATGGCGTGCAGGCTTGGCTCAAGGAGCGCACGGGCGCCGAGTTCCATGACTTTGCCGGCAGCGTGGTGGTGCACGCCGTGGGCGGCTGGATTGCACTGGGCGCGGTCCTGCTCCTGGGTGCGCGCAGCAACCGCTACCGCAAGGATGGCGCTATTTCCGCCCATCCGCCCTCCAGCATTCCGTTTTTGGCGCTGGGAGCCTGGATTCTGGCGGTGGGCTGGTTTGGCTTCAACGTGATGAGCGCGCAGACCTTGGACAAGATTTCGGGCCTGGTCGCCGTCAACTCGCTCATGGCCATGGTCGGTGGCACGCTGGCCGCGCTGGTGGTGGGCAAAAACGACCCCGGCTTTTTGCACAATGGGCCGCTCGCGGGCCTGGTTGCGGTGTGCGCGGGCTCCGACCTGATGCACCCGCTGGGTGCCTTGGTGGTGGGCGCATCGGCCGGCGCTATTTTTGTGTACATGTTCACGCTGACGCAGAACCGCTGGAAGATTGACGACGTGCTTGGCGTGTGGCCGCTGCATGGCCTGTGCGGCACCTGGGGCGGCGTTGCCGCAGGCATCTTTGGCAGCCAGGCCTTCGGCGGAATCGGCGGCGTCTCGTTGAGCGCGCAGCTGATCGGTACCGCATTGGGCGTGGTCTGGGCGCTTGCGGGTGGATTGGTGGTCTACGGAGCGCTCAAATTCTTGGTTGGACTGCGCATGAGCCAGGAGGAGGAATTTGATGGCGCGGACCTGTCCATCCACAACATCACCGCATCGCCCGAGCGCGAAACCAACTGGTAACCAGAGGGGGCAATCCGGATAGCCGACAATTCCTTTCAGCGCAATCAAATTGTGGGCTTGAAGTATGCAAAACAACACACACAAAATCGTCATCGTCGGCGGGGGAGCCGGCGGCTTGGAACTCGCGACCCGCCTGGGCAAAGCCTTTGGGCGCGGCACGCAAGCCCATGTCACCTTGGTAGACAAAAACCGGACCCACATCTGGAAGCCCAAGTTGCACGAAATTGCTTCCGGCAGCATGGACTTCGGCGACCATGAGGTTGACTACATGGCGCAGGCGCACTGGAATCACTTCACATTCCGCATCGGCGAGCTCAAGGGGCTCAACCGCGCCACGAAAACGATTGACCTGGCCCCTTACATCGACAGCGACGGGCTGCCGGTCACACCGACGCAGCAGATTGCCTACGACACCCTGGTGATTTGCGTCGGCAGCTTGAGCAACGACTTCGGGACGCAGGGTGTTCGGGACTATGCGCTGCGCCTGGAGACGCAAAACGATGCCAAGCAGTTCCATTCGAAGATGGTCAACGCCTGTATCCGTGCGCACAACCAGACGGCTGATATCCACCAAAGCCAGTTGCACGTGGCCATCATCGGCGCGGGCGCAACCGGCGTGGAGTTGGCCGCCGAGCTGCACCGCACAACCCGCGAAGTCGTGGCCTTCGGCTTGGACCGGATTGATGCGGACAAAGACATCAAGGTCACCCTGATTGAGGCGGCCGACCGCATCCTGCCGGCCCTGCCGCCGCGCTTGTCTGCCGCCACCGAGGCTCTGATCAAGCGCCTGGGCGTGCAGGTGTTGACGCAAGCCAAGGTCACGGAGGTCATGCCCACCGGGGTGCGCTTGGCGGACGGGCGCTTGGTGGAGTCGGAGCTGGTGGTGTGGGCCGCGGGCGTGAAGGCGCCGGACTTTTTAAAGGACTTCGGTGGCCTGGAGACCAACCGTATCAACCAGCTGGTGGTGAACGACACCCTGCAAACCACGCGCGACCCTGACATCTTCGCGCTGGGTGACTGCGCGGCCTGTCCTTGTGGTGATGCGGCCGGCGGGCGCGCCGGTATGGTGCCGCCCCGCGCGCAGGCGGCGCACCAACAGGCTTCGCACCTGTTCCAACAAATCAAGCGCCGCTTCGCGCACAAGCCGCTCAAGCCCTACCACTACAAGGACTTCGGCTCGCTGGTTTCGCTGGGCAAATTCAGCACCGTGGGCAACATGATGGGCGGCTTGATCGGCAACAACCTGATGATTGAGGGCTACTTCGCCAAGGTCATGTACCTGTCACTCTATAAGCTGCATGAGCTGGCCATACACGGGTTTTTGAAAACCAGCCTGTATACGCTGGCCCGCATGATCACCAAGCAAACCAACCCGACCGTCAAATTGCACTGAGGGCGACGCCGCGCGGCCTTTCAAGGGGCCGTTGCGAGCCAGTCCAACAGCAGCCGGTTGACCGCCGCCGGCTGCTCGCGGTGCAGAAAGTGGCCGGCACGGGCCACTTCCCGGTAGGCGTAACCGCCGCTGAAATGCGCGTCCTGGGCGACCATCAATTCGGCCCGCAGATCCTGCGCACCGCACAGCGCCAGTGTCGGGACGGTGATGGTGCGTGCCATATCAGCGCGCAGCGACGCCAGCGCCGGATCGGCCCGCTGCGGGTTGAACATGGCGCGGTAGTAGGCCAGCGTGGCCGTCAGAACACCGGGTTCCCGCAGGCAGGCTTTGACCGCCTCAATGTGCTCCCGGTCTTCATAACCTGGTGCGCACCAGTCGGTCCACAGGAAGTCGATAAAGGCCATGTCGTCCGCCAGCAAAGCTTGCTCCGGGAAGTCAGCCTGCTGGAAAAACCACCAATGGAAAGAGCGCTGCACATGTTTGGGTGTCAGCAGATGTCGGGCGACGATGGCCGGGTGTGGTACGGCCATGAGCACGGCTTTTTTCACCAGATCCGGCCGCGCGGCGCACAGCGCGTAGCCGATGATCGCCCCCCAATCCTGGCCAACGTAAAACAGGGGCTCCCCTTCCCCCAAGGCTTCTATCAGGCATGACAGATCCTGGACCAGGGTTGCCTTGTCGTAGAAGGTGCCAGCTTGAATCGGGTTGGGGTGGTAGCCCCGCAGAAAAGGCGCAATGGCGCAGTAACCGGCCCCGGCCAGCGCGTCCATTTGGTGTGACCAGGTGCTTGCGATGTCGGGGAATCCGTGCAGGAGCAGCACTTTCGGCCCGCTTCCCGCGCTGAGGTAACTGAATTCCTGGCCGTTTGCGGTGATGCGGTTCATGGGGCTCCTTGGCCTGTGGTGGCGTGGCAATGGTAGCGCCAGCCCGACGCAGGTGTTCAGTTTTTCTGAAGCTGGGGCAATGAAAGTCTGAATTTACTTAGTTGCTCCGGCTTTCTACATTCGGGTTTTGCAGCAAACATTCAATTAGGAGACAGCCATGGCAGGTCGTAACTTTCTTTTCGTACCCGGTCCGACCAACGTGCCGGATCGCATCCAGCGCGCCATGGTCGTCTCCATGGAAGACCACCGCTCCCCGCATTTCCCGGTCTTGACTAACACCATCATGGCGGGCCTGAAGAACGTCTACCGTACCAAGGTCGGCACCCCATTTGTGTTTCCGTCTTCCGGCACCGGCTGCTGGGAAGCCGCATTGACCAACACCCTGTCGCCCGGCGATACGGTCCTGGCCGCGCGATTCGGGCAGTTCAGCCACCTGTGGATCGACATGTGCGAGCGACTGGGTCTGAATGTGCAGATCGTGGATTGCGAGTGGGGCACCGGCGTGCCGCTGCAGCAGTACGCCGACATCCTGAAGGCCGATACGCAGCACCGCATCAAGGCCGTGCTGGCCTGCCAAAATGAAACCGCCACTGGCGTGATGTCAGACATTGCCGGCGTGCGTGAGGCGCTGGATGAAGCCAAGCACCCGGCACTGCTGTTTGTCGACTGTGTGTCCTCGCTGGGCTGTATGGACTTCCGCTTTGATGACTGGGGCGTCGATATGGCAGTCTCCGGCTCGCAAAAAGGTCTCATGCTGCCGGCCGGTCTGGGCATTTTGTGCGCCAGCCCCAAAGCCCTGGCCATGTACCCGAACTCCAAGCTCAAGCGCGCGTACTTCGACCTCGTCGACATGCAGCAGACCAACGCCAATGGTTACTTCCCCTACACCCCGGCCCTGTCGCTGATGTACGGTTTGGTGGAAGCCTTGAAGATGATCGAAGAAGAGGGCCTGGACCAGATCTTTGCCCGCCACCGTTACCTGGCCAAAGGCGTGCGCGCCGCGGTGACTGCAGGCTGGGGCCTCAATCTCTGTGCCAAAGAAGAAAAGTGGTACTCCGACACGGTGTCCGCGGTCATGCTGCCCGCCGGTATCGCCGGCACTGACGTGATTGCCCGCGCCTACCACCGCTACAACCTGTCGCTGGGCGGCGGTTTGTCCAAGGTCGCTGGCAAGTTGTTCCGCATCGGGCATCTGGGCGATATGAATGAAATCCACCTGATGGCCGCCATCAATGGCGCTGAAATGGCCATGCTGGATTGCGGTGTGTCGGTCAAGCCCGGCAGCGGCGCGGCAGCGGCATCCGAGTTCTGGCGCAGCCACGCAGCACCCAGCGGCTTGGGCCCGCACTTGGCGCTGCAGGAACGCCAGGCCCTGGCGCGCGCCTCGGCCACGACAGCTGCGAACGCCCGCTAACAACGCGACCCTTCCCGCAACTGGCTTTCCCGTTCACGCCAAAGCCCGGCCGTCCAGCTGGGCTTTGGCGTTTTTGCCGTCCAGGTGCCGCCCGGCGCGCGTTGAGCCGCTGTGCAGGCAGAATCCAACGATTACTACACATCGTTGGAACGGGACGCTATGTCTTGGATTGCGCGCTGCCGCAAGGGCAGCTGGGTGCTGTTGGCCGCCTTGGCGGTCAGTACGCAGGCATGGGCTTGGGGTTCACAGGGCCACCAGGTTGTGGCGGCCATGGCGTGGGACTTGCTGCAACCCGCCACGCGCGCAGAGGTCACCCGGCTGCTGGCGCTGGAGCCGGGTGAGACGCTGGAGTCGCTCTCCACCTGGGCTGACGAGCACCGCAACCCCGCCACCGGGCCGTGGCACTACGTCAACTTTCCGCGTGGCAACTGCCAGTACGAGGCGCAGCGCGACTGCCCCGACGGCCACTGCGTGGTCGCAGCCATTGAGCGTGAGCGCTCGGTGTGGGCTTCTAACGCCAATGACAAGACGCGCCTGAAGGCCTTGAAATACCTGATTCATTTCGTCGCGGATATCCACCAACCCTTGCACGCCGGATACCGCGATGACCGGGGCGGCAACCAGTTTCAGCTGCGCGCCTTTATGCGCGGCAGCAACCTGCACGCCGTGTGGGATAGCGGCTTGCTGCACCAGCTCGACCTGGAAAACCAGGCCCTGGTGGCGCTGTTGGAGAAGGCCCCGTTAAGCGGCGTCAACCTCCACGCCCCGATGGCCGAAGCGGCCCAGGAATCCTGCCGGCTGGTGGCCACGCCCGGTTTCTATCCGGCGGACCCGGTGGACCTGGCCTACGCCAAACAGTTCTCACCGGTGATGCTGGCGCGCCTGGCGACTGCCGCGCGGCGCTTGGCCTGGATGCTCGACAACACCCCACGCCAGCCCCGCTCTTTTTGGTGATAGCGGGGCCGGGGCTTAAGCGCTGGTCTTTGCCCGGTAGCCGCACACGTCGGCTACCCCGCACGCACCACACAGCGGCTTGCGCGCTTGGCACACGTAGCGCCCGTGCAATATCAGCCAGTGGTGCGCGTCCACCAAAAATTCTGCCGAGATCCGCTTGAGCAGCTTGCGCTCGACCTCCAGCGGCGTCTTGCCTGGGGCCAGGCCGGTACGGTTGCCCAGCCGGAAGATGTGGGTATCCACGGCCATGGTGGGTTCGCCGAAGGCGACATTGAGCACCACGTTGGCGGTCTTGCGGCCCACGCCGGGCAGGGCCTCCAGCGCCTCGCGGCTGCGCGGAACCTGTCCGCCGTGCCGGGTCACCAGGATTTCACAGGTCTGCATCAGGTGGCGCGCTTTGCTGCGGAACAGGCCTATGGTTTGGATGTGCCGTTCCAACCCGGCAAGACCCAGAGCGATAATTTTTTGCGGGGTGTTGGCCACCACAAACAGGCGCGCGGTGGCCTTGTTCACGCCCATGTCCGTGGCCTGCGCCGACAACAGAACCGCGGCCAGCAGCTCGAATACGCTGGCGTAGTTCAGCTCGGTTTGCGGGTGCGGGTTGGCATCGCGCAGGCGGCTGAAAAAAGTGTGGATTTGGGCGGGCTTCATCGGGCGGTTGCCTTCCTGGCGGGTTCACAATAGGCGTTTTGCCATTCGAAGATACCGCACATGTCCAGCCCCAGCGCCCTGCCGTTCGCCGACCGCCTGCAAAACGTCGAAACCTCCGCCATCCGTGAGCTGTTCAAACTGCTGGGCAAGCCCGGCATCATCAGCTTTGCCGGCGGCTTCCCGGATCCGGCGCTGTTTGACGTGGAAGGCCTGCAAATGTCCGCAGACGCCGTGCTCTCCAACAACCCCGGGCCGGTGCTGCAATATGGCGCGACCGAAGGCTGGGGCCCGCTGCGCGAGCAGATCAGCCACTTCATGGCGGGCAAAGGCGCGACCGTGGCGCCCGAGGGTCTGATCGTCACCACCGGCAGCCAACAGGCGCTGGATCTGATTGGTAAAACCATGATCTCGCCGGGCGATAAGGTGATCGTCGAAGCGCCCACATTTTTGGCCACGATTCAGTGCTTTCGCCTCTACGGCGCGCACCTGATCGGCGCGCCGATTGATGCCAACGGCGTGGACGTGGACCGTTTGGAGCAGCTGATTGCCGAGCACAAGCCCAAACTGGTTTACCTGATTCCCACCTTCGGCAATCCCAGCGGCGCAACCTTGAGTCTGGAGCGCCGCTTGCGCGTGCTCGAACTGGCCGCGCGCACGCGCACCCTGATCGTGGAAGACGACCCCTATGGCGAGCTGTACTTCGACCAGGCGCCGCCGCCCAGCCTGCTGGCGCTGAGTGGGCAGGTGAGCGGCAGCCGCGATTACCTGGTGCACTGCGGCAGCCTGAGCAAGATCCTGAGCCCGGGGCTGCGTGTGGGCTGGATGATTGCGCCGACCGAGCTGCTCGCGCGTGCCACCATGTGCAAGCAGTTCAGCGACGCCCACACCAGCAATCTGACGCAGGCCATTGGCGCGCATTACCTCACCCTGGGCCGGCTGGACGCCGCGTTGGGCGCGGTGCGCAGCACGTATGCCGAGCGTGCCCGCGTGATGGCCGCCAGCCTGCAGCGCGCGCTCGGTACTGCTATCGCGTTTGATGCGCCGCAGGGCGGTATGTTTTTTTGGGCGCGCCTGACTGGCACCGATGGTGGCCCTGCCAACGCGGCTGAATTTGCCAAGCGCGCGATCGACCGGCTGGTGGCCTTTGTGCCGGGCGCGCCGTTTTATGCCCACGATGCGGACCCGGCCACCTTGCGCCTGAGCTTTGCCACCGCCGATGCGGCCAAGATTGAAGAAGGCGTGGCCCGCCTCGGTGCCGCCTTGTGACCGGACTACCCGGGGCTGCACCCGAAGAGGAGCTGCTCTCCCCCGTGAACCTGGGCGCGGTCTTGTGCTTTGTGGCCGGGGCCATCAACGCAGGCGGTTTTCTGGCGGTGGGCATGTACACCTCGCACATGAGCGGGGTGGTGTCGTCGATGGCGGACAACGCAGTGCTGGGGCAGGGCGTGCTGGTCTGGATTGGCTTGTGGTCCTTACTGGCCTTCATGGGGGGTGCCATGACCACGGCGCTGATGGTGCGTTGGGCGCTGCGGCGCGATTTGCGAAGTGCCTACAGCCGCCCGCTCTTGCTCGAGGCGATCCTGCTTCTGGTGTTCGGCGTTTTCGGTGCCGGCATTGAAGCGCACAGCATGGCGCTGGTGCCCTACACGGTGGTGCTGCTGTGTTTCATCATGGGCTTGCAAAACGCGCTGATTACCAAGCGTTCTAACGCGGAGATCCGCACCACACACATCACCGGTCTGGTCACCGATCTGGGAATTGAGCTGGGCAATCTGGTCTACATCAACCGCAGCTTTCCGCAGGCTCCGCGCGTGCGGGC
>CANFTU010000039.1 GCA_947450005.1 Comamonadaceae bacterium
CCGTGGCTTCGGGCTGGGTGCCTGCCAGCAACGGGATGCCCAGGGATTCGCGCACCTTGTTCTCGATTTCATAGGAAAGCGACGGGTTCTCGCGCAAAAATTCGCGGGCGTTGTCACGGCCCTGGCCGATTTTTTCGCCCTGGTAGGCGTACCAGGCACCGGATTTTTCGATGATGTTGGCGTTGACGCCCATGTCGATGATTTCGCCGTGGCGGCTGATGCCTTCGCCAAACAGGATGTCGAATTCAGCGGTTTTGAAGGGCGAGGCGACCTTATTTTTGACCACCTTGACTTTGGTTTCGTTGCCAATGGCTTCCTCGCCCTTTTTAATGGTGCCCGTGCGGCGGATGTCCAAGCGCACCGAGGAGTAGAACTTCAGCGCATTCCCGCCGGTGGTGGTTTCGGGCGAGCCGAACATCACGCCGATCTTCATGCGGATTTGGTTGATGAAGATCACCATGCAGTTGGTTTTCTTGATGTGCGCTGTGAGCTTGCGCAGGGCCTGGCTCATCAGGCGGGCTTGCAGGCCGGGCAGCGAGTCACCCATTTCACCCTCCAACTCAGCCTTGGGTGTGAGGGCGGCCACCGAGTCGACGATGATCAAATCCACCGCACCGGAGCGCACCAGACTGTCAACAATTTCCAGCGCCTGCTCGCCGGTATCGGGCTGGCTGATTAGCAGGTCTTGCAGGTTGACACCCAACTTTTGGGCGTACTGGATGTCCAGCGCATGTTCGGCGTCCACAAATGCGCACTGTCCGCCTTGGCGCTGCATCTCAGCGACCACTTGCAGCGTCAGCGTGGTTTTGCCCGAAGATTCGGGGCCGTAAATCTCAATCACCCGTCCGCGTGGCAGGCCGCCTACGCCCAGCGCGATGTCCAAGCCCAGCGAGCCGGTGGAGACGACCTGGATGTCTTCGATGACTTCGCCCTCGCCCAGACGCATGATGGTGCCCTTGCCGAATTGCTTTTCAATCTGGGCCAGTGCGACCTGCAAGGCTTTGGTTTTTTCCGCATTGGCGGTGAGGGGCTTGACGATGGCGTCCATGGCATTTCTCCTGAAGTGGGTTGGGTGGAATCCGGGGCATGCCGCTGTCTGATATTAAATACAGCCTGTATGCTTGAACAGCATTGTATATCCCCATGTATCCATTTTGTCTAATTTATTGGTCAGTTTACATTACTATAAATCCCCAATGCCGCAATCTCATAAGTCGTCCACCGAAAACCGGCCTTCGGCCATCCACACCCATGTCGGGCATTGGCTGCGCCTGGCTTTGGAGCGGTTTGACGCGCGGGTTCTGGACCTGGTGGCGCGCAACCCGGCGGTCCCGCTGGGGCTTTCCAACCTGGCCGCACGCGCACAGGTCGGCGCAGCGCACATCCACATCACCCGCCATTTGCCACCAGAGGGCGCAAGACTGACTGCTTTGGCGCAGCGCGCTGGAATGACCAAGCAGGCTATGACCGCCTTGGTGACACAGTGCGAGGCCTGGGGCATGGTGCAGCGCGAGGAGGACCCTCGGGATGGACGGGCCCGGCGCATCGTTTTCACCCCCAGCGGACTGGCCTGGCTGCAGGCCTATCAGGCCGCGGCGGACCAGGCGCAGGCTGAGCTGGCCGAGGCGGTTGGGGACGAGGTGGCGACCGTGGTGGCGCTGGGTTTGGAGGCGTATTGCGGCCATTAGTGCAAACCCGAACTCGGGGTCTGCGTCCTAGAATGGACCAACACCTTGCCACTGCAAACCCCGGGGGGACACACCATGCGGATATTGATTGCAGAAGACGATCAGGTGCTGGCAGACGGCTTGTTGCGGGCCTTGCGTGGCGCCGGCGCTGCGGTAGACCACGTTGCGAGTGGCACCGAAGCCGATGCGGCCTTGATGACGAACACCGAGTTTGACCTCTTGATTCTGGACCTCGGTTTGCCCCGCATGCATGGGCTGGATGTGCTCAAGCGCTTGCGCGCAAGGGGATCCACCTTGCCGGTGCTGATTCTGACCGCCGCTGACAGCGTGGATGAGCGGGTCAAGGGCCTGGATTACGGTGCCGATGACTACATGGCCAAACCCTTCAGCTTGCAGGAGCTGGAAGCCCGAGTCCGCGCGCTGGTGCGGCGCGGAACGGGTGCCGGCTCCAGCATCATCAAGCACGGGCCGCTGACCTATGACCAGACCGGACGCGTGGCGACCATCGAAGGCCGGATGGTGGATTTGTCCGCGCGTGAGCTGGGTCTGTTAGAAGTTTTATTGCAACGCACCGGGCGTTTGGTGAGTAAAGACCAACTCGTCGAGCGGCTGTGCGAATGGGGCGAAGAGGTCAGCAACAACGCCATTGAGGTGTACATCCACCGGTTGCGCAAAAAGATTGAAAAAGGCCCGATCCGCATCGCCACGGTGCGCGGCCTGGGCTACTGTTTGGAAAAGATTCCAGGCTGATTTGTGAAGATCTTCCGCAGAGAGCAAAGCTCTCTTTTTTCCGAGATCCTGGATTGGATGCTCACACCGATCTTGCTGCTGTGGCCCATCAGCCTGGTGCTGACATGGCTGGTGGCACAGGGGTTGGCCGACAAGCCATTTGACCGCGCACTGGAGTCCAACGCCGTGGCGCTTTCGCGCTTGATCACCATAGAGAACCAGAAACCCCGCTTCCAGCCCAGCCCGGCTGCGCATCCCTTGCTCGGGGCTGTTGAATCCGATACCGCGTATTACCAAATTCTGGGGCCCGATGGCACGCTGCTGGGCGGGGACGGCAAGTTGCCTCCGCCTGAGGACATCGGCGAGGAGTACGGCAGCGGCCGTCCGTTTTTGCGGGAGGTGCAAACCAATGGGAAGACGCTGCGGGTGGCCGCTATTTGGGTGCAGTTGCCGGTCGCACCGGGACACCCGGCGCTGGTTCAAGTGGCGGAAACCATGGACCAGCGTGCGCTACTGGCCACGGAAATTGTCAAGGGCGTGATGCTGCCGCAGTTTGCCATCCTGCCTTTGGCTGTGCTGCTGGTATGGCTGGCTCTGGTGCAGGCAATCAAGCCTCTGCACCGCCTGGAGGAGCGCATACGCGCACGCGATCCGCAAGACCTCAGCCCGCTGGATGCCCAGACCGTGCCGGTGGAGTTGATGCCTCTGGTGTCCTCCGTCAACGACTTGTTACTGCGCCTGACCGACTCCATCGCAACCCAGAAGCGCTTCTTGGCGGAGGCGGCGCATCAGCTGAAAACTCCGCTGGCTGGTCTGCGCATGCAGGCGGATCTGGCGCAACGCGAGGGCGCCAGCGCTGACGACCTGAAGCTCTCGCTGCGCCAGATTGGCCGCTCCAGCATCCGGGCCACGCATACCGTGAACCAGTTGCTGTCGCTTGCCCGGGCGGAGAGCAGCGGAGTGGTGCTGGAACATGAGCCCTGTGACCTGGCGCAGATCGCGGTGGACGTGATGCACGATTGCGCGCCGCGCGCCTTGGTGAAATTTCTGGACATGGGCTATGAAGGCCCGGAACCCGGGACGCCCGGGACCGTCATCCGAGGCAATCCCACGCTGCTGCGGGAGATGGTTCTTAACCTGGTCGACAACGCCATCAACTACACGCCGTCCTCCCAGGACGTGCCCGGGGTGATCACGACGCGTTTGCTGGTGGACCCGTTCAGCCGGGCCGTGGTGTTGCAGGTTGAGGATTCCGGCCTCGGCATTGCGCAGGCCGAGCGCGAACTGATTTTCCGGCCCTTCTACCGCGCGCTGGGGACCCGCATGGATGGTTCAGGGCTGGGCTTGCCCATCGTGCTGGAAATCGCCCGGCAACACGCAGCGTCGGTGTCGGTAGACGCCAGCCGCCCCGGGCACAGTCCACCCGGTGCGTGCTTCACCGTGCGGTTCGCTGGGATGGAAGCCGTGACGGCTGCAGCCTGAGCGGCTAAGTGCCGGGGGCTTATTCGCAGGCCTGTGGGGTGTGTGCCGCAAGCAGGGGGCTGAGCTCCATCAATGCGGGCTGCAGATCTTTGGTCACGGCAGGCAGAATCAGCATATTTTTGACGGTTGGATCGTTTTCTTGAACCACTCTGGCCGTGCGCACGCCCAGCTTGTTCAGGCGCGCCAACTCGGCTTGCGCCAGGGGCTCGGTGTCAAAACCACCCAAAGAAATACCGGGCAGCAAGGCGGGATCGCGCGGCTCCTGGCCCTTGACGCCGGTCAGGGACGCGACTTGCGCCTGCTTACGTTTGAGCATCTCTGAGCTGGAAAACTTGCCCATGTACACAATCCACCGGGGTGGCGGGGTTACGGCGTCCAGCCGCCAGCTGCCTTGCGGCCATCCATCTTGCAAAGCGGTACGCAGACCGGCGGACTGTTCTTTGTCCCATGGACCGCTGCGCAGACATTCGGCGGTCGATGCCGGCCCCGCACCTGGGGTCTCTTGCGTTCGCACGGGCTGAAGCGCCTGTGGCTGCAATTGTTCTTCCATGCGGTGGGGCTCGCTGCCGCGCTGGGGTGAAAGGCCGTAACTTTCCAGCAGACCTGCAGTCCATGCAAAGTACAGGATGTTGGCGGTCAGCAGCAGTAAAACCAGATTTCTCAGCATGGCAGGTGTGTGTCAGGGTGGAGCGTGGTGGGGGACAGGGCGCACGCTGACTTCGTCGCTGACCACCGTCTCCAATCCGTGCGCAGTATGCAGCAGCAGCGCTCCGCGTGCGTCCACACCGGCACCGGTTCCGCTGCGGCCATCACTGCAATCCAGCGGTTTGCCCACCAGGACGTCGCGTTTGGAGAAGGCTGCTTGCATCGGCGCAAATCCACCAGCCTCGAAATGCACCAGCGCCTGCACCAGAGGCAGCACCAAGCGGGTCAGCAGAGTCGGGGCATCCAGGTCGGGAAACAGCTGTTGCAGTCCTACCGCCGGGTTACGCAAATCGCTGCCCGGTGGTGGGATCAGGTTCAGCCCGGCGCCGATAACCACGAACCGGTTAGAACCCTGGTTGGCCGTCTCAATCAGAATGCCGCCGAGCTTGCGACCCTTCCACCACAGATCGTTGGGCCATTTGAGTCCGATCTCTGGATGTAACGCTTCTGCCAGCGCCAGGCCAACGGCCAGCGACAAGCCGGACAGGTCGCTGCGCTGCAGAGGCAGGCCCAGAGAAAAGGTCAGCGATGCGTGCGCCTGCGGCTGGCCGTGCGGGTCGGTGTGGCTGAGCCAGGTGCGACCCTGGCGACCCCGGCCTGCGCTTTGGCGCTCTGCGACCAAGAGCAGCGGCGGGTGCTGCCCCTGGCGGATGCGGCGCATCAATTCGCTGTTGGTGGAGTCCACGTCGGCCATCACCTCGATGGTGATTCCGGCAAGCAGGGGCTCCAGTGCGCGCCCCAGGTCTTCGACAGGCCATACCGTTGCGGTGTTGTGGAGTGCGACAGACATGGGGTGAGTGCCGCTAGCGTCCGCGCTTCTTGGGCGCCAGCATGGTGCCGCGACACGCGGTGCTGCCACAGCGGCAGGCGTACTCTGCTTTGACCTTGGGCGTATGGCGGGCTTCGAGCACCAGGCCGTAGTCGTAATTCAACTCCTCGCCGGGCGCGATGTCGCGCAGGGCGCGGATGAAGACGCGGCCATTGCGCACTTCGGATTCGCAATTGGGGGCGCACGCATGGTTGATCCAGCGTGCCGCGTTACCTTGGTAGAGCGCGTCGATCACACAATCCGCATCCACATGGAAGTAAAAAGTGTGGTGCGGCTGGGAAGGGTCATGCGGGTGGCGTTGCAACGCCTCTTCCCAGTCGATCACCTGTCCACGGTACTCCATGATGCGCTGTCCTGCCGGGATCGGCCGCAGAGCGAAAACGCCTTTGCCATGCACGCCCGATGCACGTACTTCGGTGCGTCGCAAAGGCTGTGGCGTGCGCGCACGCGATGCTGTTGAGGCCACGGGGCAAAAACTTTGGTATGGTGAATCGTATGGGTGCGCGTGTGCGCACCTGCGTGAGCGTGCGCCTGCGTGCGCGCGAGAATTGGATTGTAGTCACATGAAAACCAAAGATTCCGCCACCCCCACGGCCGCTGCCAAAACCCTGGTGATTGCGGAGAAGCCCTCGGTGGCCCAGGACATCGTGCGGGCACTCACCGCCGCAAGCGGTAAGTTCGAAAAGCACGACGAGTACTTCGAGAACGAGCAGTACGTGGTCTCCAGCGCGGTCGGGCATTTGGTTGAAATCCAGGCGCCTGAGGCTTTTGATGTGAAGCGGGGCAAATGGAGCTTTGCCCATTTGCCGGTCATTCCGCCGCACTTTGACTTGAAGCCGGTCGATAAAACCAAGACCCGCCTGAACGCGGTGGTGAAACTGGCCAAACGCAAAGACGTGGACCAGCTGATCAATGCCTGCGATGCAGGGCGAGAGGGGGAGTTGATCTTCCGCTTGATTGAGCAATATGCCGGTGGCGCGAAGCCCTTGGGCAAACCGGTGCGCCGCTTGTGGCTGCAGTCCATGACGCCACAGGCCATCCGCGATGGCTTCACGCAGTTGCGCAGCAACGCGCAAATGCAACCCCTGGCTGATGCGGCGCGTTGCCGCTCCGAGGCCGATTGGCTGGTCGGCATCAACGGCACGCGGGCGATGACGGCCTTCAACTCGCGCGACGGTGGCTTTTTCCTGACCACGGTCGGGCGGGTGCAAACGCCCACGTTGTCGGTGGTGGTCGAGCGTGAAGAGCAGATCCGCAAATTCATCAGCCGCGACTATTTTGAGATCCACGCTGAATTCGGCGCGCAAGCGGGCAGCTACGCGGCTAAGTGGTTCGACCCGGCCCACAAAAAAGACGCCGATGACGCCGAGAAAAAAGAGGACCGTCTGTGGTCACAGCCCCAAGCCCAGGCGATTGCCGATGCCGTACGCGGCAAACCCGCCAGCGTGCGCGAGGAAAGCAAACCCAGCAACAAAAGCAGCCCCGGCTTGTTTGACCTCACCACCTTGCAGCGCGAGGCGAACGGGCGTTTTGGCTTTTCCGCCAAAACCACGCTGGCCCTGGCCCAAAGCCTGTATGAGCGGCACAAGGCGCTGACCTACCCGCGTACCGATTCGCGCCACCTGCCTGAAGACTATTTACCCACCGTCAACGAAACCATGGCCATGCTCGCCGGCAGCAGCATGGGCCATCTGGCCCCGTTTGCGCGCACAGCGATCAGCAAGCAGTACATCAAGCCCACCAAGAAGGTTTTTGACAACAGCAAGGTCAGCGACCACTTTGCCATCATCCCGACTTTGGAGGCTCCGAGCGGCTTGTCGGATGCCGAGCAAAAACTGTATGACTTTGTGGTGCGCCGTTTCATTGCGGTGTTTTATCCGGCAGCCGAATACCAGGTCACCACGCGCATCAGCACCGTTGATACGGGCGCAGACAGCTACCATTTCAAGACCACCGGCCGCGTGCTGGTGGAGCCCGGATGGCTGGCGGTTTACGGCAAGGAAGCCGCTGCTGAAGTGGACGACGCCAAGGACGGCGACAAAGGTCAGAACCTAGTTCCGGTGCAGCCCGGCGAGTTGGTGAACACCGACAGCGCCGAGGCCAAAGGTCTCAAAACCCGCCCGCCTGCGCGCTATAGCGAAGCCACTTTGCTGGGTGCCATGGAAGGCGCGGGCAAGACGGTGGAAGACGAAGAGTTCAGCGAAGCGATGCGCGAAAAAGGCCTGGGCACACCTGCTACGCGCTCATCCATCATCGAAGGATTGCTGGCAGAAAAATACATGCTGCGCGAAGGCCGTGAGCTGATTCCTACGGCCAAGGCCTTTCAGCTGATGACGCTGCTGCGCGGTCTGGGGGTTGAGGAACTATCCAAAGCCGAACTCACCGGCGAGTGGGAGTACAAACTGGCGAAGATGGAGAAGGGTGAGTTTGCGCGCGACGCCTTCATGCAAGAAATTGCCTCTATGACCGAGCGCATGGTGCGCAAAGCCAAAGAATACGACCGCGACACGATTCCCGGTGACTACGCCACGCTGCAAGCCAGCTGCCCCACCTGCGGCGGCGTGGTCAAGGAAAACTACCGCCGCTATACCTGCACGGGTAAGGGCGGGGCGGAGGCGGGATGCGGTTTTTCGTTCGGCAAAACCCCGGCGGGACGGACCTTTGAGGTGGCGGAAGTCGAGCAGTTTTTGCGCGACAAGAAAATCGGCCCGCTGGAAGGCTTTCGCTCCAAGGCCGGTTGGCCGTTCACGTCGGAGATGGTCCTCAAGTTCGACGACGAAACCAAGAATTACAAACTCGAATTCGATTTCGGCGATGACAAAGCGGGTGAGGAATCAGGCGAGCTCGCCGATTTCAGCGCGCAAGAGCCGCTGGGCGGTTGTCCCAAATGCGGCGCGCAAACCGGCGGCTTGGTGTTCGAGCACGGCAAGAACTACGTCTGTGACCACGCGGTTGCCAGCCTGGTGCAAACCGTGCCCAGCTGTGACTTCAAGAGCGGCCAGATTATTCTGCAGCAGCCCATTGCGCGTGAACAAATGCACAAGCTGCTGGCGACCGGTAAAACCGACTTGCTCGACAAGTTTGTGAGCATGCGCACCCGCCGTGCCTTCAAAGCCATGTTGGCCTGGGATGCCGAGGCCGGCAAGGTGAACTTCGAGTTCGCGCCCAGCAAATTCCCGCCGCGTGCCCCTGCCTTCAAGGCGGCAGCCAAGGCCGCCGCCAAGGCAGCGTTGACACCGGCTGCGAAAAAAGCGGCGGCAAAAAAGACTCCGGCCAAAAAAGCAGCCACCAAAAAGGTGGCTGCCAAGTCGGCAGCTGTCAAAGCTCCGCGCAAGCCCAGCAGCGCCCCTGGCAAGCAACCTAGCGCGGCCTTGGCCGCCGTCATCGGCAACGAGCCGATCCTGCGGCCCCAGGTGATCAAAAAGCTGTGGGAGTACATCAAAGCCAACGGCCTGCAAGACGCCAAGGACAAGCGTCAAATCAACGCCGACGACAAGCTGCTTGCGGTGTTTGGCAAGCCGCAGGTCGGGATGTTTGAGCTCACCGGCATTGCGGGCAAGCATTTGACCTGAGCCCTGCCGGGTGTCTGGCGGTCCAGGTTCCGCCGCCAGCCCGGTGCTTACGCCGCCTAACCATCCTTATGGATTCATTTTTCCAAGGGCTGCTGGTCCATCTGTCGGACCCGGCCTACGCGTTGGCACTGTTGTTCACCGTCGCGCTGCTGGCAGCGACCCTGTTGCCGCTGGGCTCCGAGCCGCTGCTGTTGGCAATGGTCACCCTGCAGCCGGATCTGATAGGGCTTGCAGTAGCTGTCGCGACCCTGGGTAACACCCTGGGTGGCATGGTGGGTTGGTGGATGGGGTATGGCGCGAAGAACTGGGTGGCCCGCCGTTTCGACGTGGCGCAGTCGCCAGTCCATGCGCGCGCTATGCGTTGGTTGCAAAGGCTGGGCCCCGCAGCCTGCCTGGGCGCCTGGCTGCCGGTGGTGGGTGACCCGCTGTGTGTGCTGGCCGGTTACCTGCGCCTGCCTTTGTTGCCCTGCGCAGCGTTCATGGCCATTGGCAAAGGTGCGCGATACCTGTTGGTGGCCTTTGGCTGGCAATGGGTGCTGGCGGTCTGGGCCTAGGCGCAGCGGCTAAGGCACGGCGGCTAAGGCACGGCGATTGGATGGCCCATCGTGCGCAACCATCCCAGACCCGCTTCGGTGCTGGCAGCCGGTTTGTATTCGCACCCGATCCAGCCGTCGTAGCCCAGTTGGTCCAGATGGGCGAACACGAACGCGTCGTTGAGTTCCCCGCTGCCGGGTTCATGCCTCCCGGGGTTGGCGGCAATCTGAATATGGGCGATGCGCGCGAGATGCCTGGAGAGCGTGGTGCAGATCTCACCCTCGCTGCGCTGTGCATGGTAGATGTCGTATTGCACAAACAGGTTATCTGCCCCGACGACATCGATGAGTTCCAGCGCCTGGTCGGTGCGGCTCAGATAAAAGCCGGGGATGTCATAGGTGTTGATGGGTTCGATCAACAGGCGCAAACCCGCATCCTTCAATGTATCGGCTGCAAAACGCAGGTTGTCCACCAGGGTCTGGCGCATACCGGCTTCGGTGGCGTCTGCCGGGCGAATACCGGCCAGGCAGTTGAGCTGCGCAACGCCCAGTACCCGCGCGTAGGACAAGGCCCGGCTTACACCGGTGCGGAATTCATCGACCCGCTGCGGGTCACACGCGATGCCCCGGTCTCCCGCATCCCAGTCGCCGGCGGGCAGGTTGTGCAGCACCAGCTGGAGATGGTGGCGATCCAGCAAAGCCCGGATCGCTGTGGCCTCAAACGCGTACGGAAATTGAAACTCCACCGCCGTGAAACCGCTCGCCGCAGCGCGCGCAAAGCGGTCCATGAAGGGCACTTCGGTAAACAGCATGGTCAGGTTGGCTGCAAAGCGGGGCATAGACAGATCTCGTAGGTGTTTTATTGCGGAGGATGGAAACCCGCATCTTGCGGGCTGCAGTTATGCAGCGCTGCGGCTCCACGCCGCCAGCACGGGCTGGACGCGGTCGTATCCAGCGTGGGGATGCCCGCCATGTCGATGCGCACCACGCGTGTGCCCAAACGGACAACGCCCTGCCGGTCAAGATCGAGCCGTAGCACCCAACCGATGCGCTGGTTGGCGTTGTCGGTTTCTTTCATGATGAAGTTGCCCACGCTGTAAACGATGGGTTTGCCCCGGTAGTGGGCTATGTCCTGCGTGACATGCGGGTGCCCGCCAATCACCGCGTCGGCACCGGCTTGCACCATGCGGCGCGCCAGTTGCCGCTGGCGCGCATTGGCCACCGGCTCGTTCTCCCAGCCCCAATGCATGATGGGTATCACCAGATCGGCGCGGTGCACACGGCGTGCAGCCCGGATGTCGGCGACCACGCGCTCGTCTTCGCTCCAGGCCACGCCGGGTAGATTGTGGTCCGCCTCAAAACTGCGCGGCTGGAATTCGTCATAACTCAGCACGGCGATACGCAGGCCTTTGCGCTCAAAAATCAGCGGCGTGTGCGCTTGGCGCAGATTCATGCCGCCGCCTACTTGGGGCAGGCCCGCGGCTTGCAGCAAGTTCAGCATTTCGGCAAAAGCGTCCGGGCCGAAGTCGCCCGAGTGGTTATTGGCCAGGGCGACGGCGTCGAAGTGGCGCTGCAAAACCGGGATCACCCGGGGGTGCGCGCGGAAGGTGAAAATCTTGTCGCCGGCACTCCCTTTGGTCGCGACCACGCATTCCAGGTTGGTGATGCGGATGTCGGCGTCGGCGAAGTAACTGGCCAAGCTGGCATACGGATCGCCGCCCTGGGCGATGAGTTCGCCGGCGTCCGCGTCGAGCACGCTGTCACCGGCAAAGACCAGGCTGACAGTCGGGTTGGACGTTGGTTTGAGGCCTGGCGCGCCTGCCGCCTGTGCCAGATGAACGACAAAAAAGCCCGTTGCGCACAGCCAGCGAGCGAAAACGTTTGCCGTAGCGCGGTGGCAGTTGTCGCGGGCGCTCATGGTGCCACCCCACGCAGCCAGCAGCGGTAGATCAGCTCGCGCTCGACCGGACCGGCGTACAGATGCTGCTCACCCGTGAGCAAATACGGCTTATTGCCGCTGCGAAAAGGCGGCAGGTATTTGACTTCCTGCACCATCACCGGGCGCGGGTCCTGATCCAGGTAGGCATAAAGCAGGATGTAGTCCACCCGGCTGCCGCGCCCGACCACCACCGGCTTGAATAAGAAGCGCCCGCCGATGTCCACCGATTCGACGCCGTAGGGGTCAGCCACCGGACGGGCCGTGATGGGGTGCGTGGTTCCGGCGTAGCTCACTTCACAGCGCAGCACGGCCGTCGCATGGGCGCCAAGGGCACACGCGGTGAGCACGAGGGCACCGACGCTGGCCCTTATGCTCAGACGCTTTACAGGTTCGGATTGAAGGCGCATGGAAGTCTGGAATAGCGATGTGTTTGTGCAGGGAATGGCGGTCTCAGCAGGCCTGATTGTCGCTATCGGCGCGCAAAACGCTTTTGTGCTGCGCCAGGGCTTGTTGGGGCGGCAGGTGCTGGCGGTCGTGTTGACCTGTTTTCTCTGCGACTTCTGTCTGATGGCACTGGGGGTGATGGGTCTGGGCGCGCTGGTGGCCGACAGCCCCGCAGTGACCGTGGCGCTGGCTGTCTTCGGCGCAGCCTATTTGCTGCGCTTTGCGCTCTTGTCCTGGCGCGCGGCCTACGCCGGTAGCAGTGCTTTGGAGGTGGATGCGCCGCCGGACGCATCCCAGCGGGGTGTCTGGTTGGCCGTGCGCGAGACGCTGGCCGTATCGCTTCTCAACCCGCACGTGTATCTCGATACGGTGGTCTTGCTGGGCGCGGTGGCCGCCACGCTGCAGGCGGACGAGAAAGCCGGTTTTATGGCCGGGGCGGTGAGCGCGTCTTTCCTGTGGTTCATGGCCCTGGGTTTCGGGGCGCGGCTGCTGCGGCCGCTGTTCCGCCAAGCGCGCACCTGGCAGCTGTTGGATGCGGCTATCGGGCTGGTGATGCTGTCCATCGCGGCGGGTTTGCTGCAGTTCGCCTGGGAGCGCTGGCCTTATTGAGCCGTGGCCTTACCGGCTTCAGCGCACTTGCATTAACGCCGCTCCGGGCGCGCGGGCCTGCATCGATCCAACCACCGCCGCATCGGCAAAGCCGTGGCGGGCAAAAACCGCCATCACCTGCTCCAAGGCGTGCGGCGCACAGCTCACCAACAGGCCGCCGCTGGTTTGCGGATCGGTCAGCAGCGCTTGCGCCTGCGGACTGAAGCCGTCGGGCAAGGCCACATCAGCCCCGTAGCCCGCCCAATTTCTCCCGGACGCACCGGTGATACAGCCTTGTTCGAGCAGCGGCAGCACGCCATCGAGCACCGGTACGTGGGCCCAATCCATCTGCGCTTGCAGTTGCGCACCGCGCGCCAGCTCCAGCGCATGGCCGGCCAGACCGAAGCCGGTCACGTCGGTGAGCGCGTGCACGCCGTCAATCGCAGCCAAGTCCGGCCCCGGCGTGTTCAGCCGCGTGGTCGTGGCGATCATCTGCGCGTAACCGGCGGCGTCGAGCAGGTTCTTCTTCAAGGCCGCTGACAGCACACCCACGCCCAGCGGTTTGCCCAGCACCAGTACATCGCCGGCACGCGCGTCGGCATTGCGCTTGACCTGCTTGGGGTGGATCAGGCCGATCACCACCAGGCCATAAATCGCCTCCACCGAATCAATGGTGTGTCCACCCGCAATCGGGATGCCAATGCTGCGGCAGACCTGCGCACCGCCTTCCAGAATGCGGCCGATGGTGGCGGTGGACAGGACGTTGATCGGCATGCCCACCAGCGCCAGCGCCATGATGGGCCGCCCGCCCATGGCGTACACGTCGCTGATGGCGTTGGTGGCAGCGATGCGGCCGAAGTCGGTCGGGTCATCGACGATGGGCATGAAAAAGTCGGTGGTGGCAATCAGCGCCAGCTCGTCGCTGATCTGGTAGACGGCGGCGTCATCGGCCGTGCCGATGCCCACCAGCAATTCAGGCGGGACCGGCATGGCGGCCGTCCCCTTGAGGATTTCGCTGAGCACGCCCGGCGCGATCTTGCAGCCGCAGCCGCCGCCGTGGGAGAGCGAGGTCAGGCGCGGTTCAGTGGTGGTGGTATGGGTTGTCATGGGCGCGGTCACGGGTGGGTCCTCAGGAGCGGTCGGGAAGGATGGCATTGATCAACAAGCGCGGGTGCAGGCTGGAGACCATCATGCAGGCCACCAGAATCATCACGCCGCCCACTGCCATAGCCAGGCTGGTCGATTCACCCAGCAGCAGCACCGACCACAACACGCCAAAACCGGTGCTCAAAAAATTGGCCGACATGGAGGCCATGGGTGGAATGTGCTGCACGATGCGCATGAACATCCAGTACGCCAGCGCCGACGTGGCAATGCCCAGAACGGCCACGCACAGCAGCGCATTCAGCGTGAACTGCGCCTGCGGCAAGCCGTACAGCGCGCCCGGGGCCAGCATCAGCGCGGCAGCGGTATGCATGCCGGTGGTTGCCGCGAGGGGCTCCATGCGCTGGGTGGCGCGCTTGAGCAGGGGCGTGGCCGTGCCCGAAATGGCGGCCGCAGCCATGCAGGTAAGTGCGCCGCGCACCAACGCCGCGCTGGGCTCCACCGGGCCCAGCCGGATCAGCAGCGCCACGCCCAGCATGCCAAGCGCGCACCCGGCCCATTTGACGCGGGTGAGTTCTTCTTCCTTCAACCAGGTCGAGGCGAACGCACCGAACAGCACGGCCGTAATCGACAGCAGCGCGCCATAGCCGCCCGGCAGCGTGAGCGCCGCCCAGGAATACAAGAAATGCGGCCCGGCAACCGCGAGAAAGCCCAGCAGCAGGAGCTGACGCCAATGCTGCCAGGGCCAGGGGTGTTTGAGCACACGCATCAGGATGTTGAGCGTGATGGCAGCCAGCACCATCCGCAAACCAGCCGACACATTGGGCCCCAGGGCCGGTGCGGCAACGCGGGTCATGATGAACGACAGGCCCCACAGCGCCGAGAGCGCCAACAGCTGGAAAAAGTATTTCGCCTGCAAGGGGACGCGCGCCGTGCGGACCGGCTATTCGGTTGGCGCGCTGAGCGCCTGCAGGGCTTGTCGTAGGGGGGGGTGGTCCGCGTCAAAGGGCTCCAGGCGCTCCTGTAAAGCGGCCAAGGCGTCGACGCCGCGCGCTTTGAGCTGTGCAATCGACTGACCGGCCAGTTGAGGGCTGTCCAGGCCCCGGCTTTGCAGCAGCACCGCGCCTTTGGCATCGACCAGTTTGAAATAAA
>CANFTU010000040.1 GCA_947450005.1 Comamonadaceae bacterium
CCCAGTGTCTGCAGCCAGGCAATCGCGTTGGGCGCCTGTTCCACCACAAACTGCGTGGCGGCCAGGTCGCACAAGCCGGCACCGGCTACCAGTGTGTCGTCCACGTGCGCCGCAAAGCTGTCGGCCTTGTCCCACACGGCGGCAATCCCGCCTTGGGCCCAGCCGCTGGATCCTTCGCGCACTGCGCGTTTGGTGATGATGGCCACCCGCTTGTTTTGCTGCGCCAGTAAGAGCGCGGCGCTCAGGCCCGCCAGGCCGCTGCCGACAATCAAGACGTCAAAGTGCAGCGGCGCCCCCGGTGTGTGGCTCTGCATAAGTCAGTGAATCCGCATGCCGGGCTGTGCGCCGGGCCAGGGGTTCAAGATGTAAATGCCGGGTTCGGCTTTCTCGTCCGCGTGGCTGGCCGCCAGCACCATGCCCTCGCTCACGCCAAACTTCATCTTGCGCGGCGCGAGGTTGGCGACCATCACAGTGAGCTGGCCGATCAAGTCTTCGGGCTTGTACATGCTGGCGATGCCGCTGAACACATTGCGCATGCGGCCTTCGCCCACGTCGAGCGTGAGGCGTAGTAGCTTGACCGATCCTTCCACGGGCTCGCAGTTGACGATTTTGGCGATGCGCAAATCGATCTTGGCGAAATCGTCGATGGAGATGATGGGCGCGATGTCTTCGCCGCCGGGGATGAGTTTGACTTCGGTGGGCGCCGGGGGCTCAAAGAGAGCGTCGAGTTGTTCGGGGGTGACGCGCTGCATGAGGTGCTGGTAAGGAGCGATGGCGACAACATCGGACTCGGCGGCGTTCCAGTGTTTCATGTCGCTGCCAGTAAATGCTTCGACCGCCCGCGCCAGCGATGGCAACACCGGTGCAAGATAGCGCGCCAACACGGCAAAGGTGTTCACCAGGGTGGAGCAGACCTGGTGCAAGGCTTGGTCGTTGGCCGTGTCTTTGGCCAGGTCCCAGGGTTTGTTTTGATCGACATAGGCGTTCACCTTGTCGGCCATCAGCATGATCTCGCGGGTGGCTTTCCCGAACTCGCGGGCTTCATACAGGGCGGCCATACCGTCCGATGCTTCGCGCAACTCGCTCAGAAGCGCAAAGCCTTGTGGGCCAAATTGATGTGTCAGCTTGCCCCCAAACCGCTTGGTTAAAAACCCCGCCGCCCGGCTCGCAATATTCACAAACTTACCAATCAAATCGCTATTCACCCGCGCCATAAAGTCATCGGCGTTGAAGTCAATGTCTTCATTGCGTGCCGAGAGTTTGGCCGCCAGGTAGTAGCGCAGCCATTCGGGGTTCATGCCCAGGCTCAGGTACTTGAGCGGGTCTAGGCCGGTGCCGCGGCTTTTGCTCATCTTTTCACCGTTGTTCACCGTTAAAAAGCCATGCACAAACACATTGGTGGGCGCTTTGCGGCCACTGAAATGCAGCATGGCCGGCCAGAACAGGGTGTGGAAAGTGACGATGTCCTTTCCGATGAAGTGGTACTGCTCCAGCCCGGGCTGGGCCATGTAGGCGACGTAATCCTCGCCGCGCTGATCCAGCAGATTTTTCAGCGAGGCCAGATAGCCCACGGGTGCGTCCAGCCATACGTAGAAATACTTGCCCGGCGCGTCCGGAATCTCGATGCCGAAGTAGGGCGCGTCCCGGCTGATGTCCCAGTCGCCCAGGCCTTCGCTCGTTGACCCGTCAGGGTTGGTACGCACGCTAAACCACTCTTTGACCTTGTTGGCGACTTCAGCTTGCAGCCGACCGTCCTGGGTCCAGTTTTGCAAAAACTCCACACAGCGCGGGTCAGACAATTTGAAAAAGAAATGCTCCGAGCTTTTGAGTTCCGGGCGCACGCCCGAGAGCACGGAGACCGGGTCGATCAAATCGGTAGGCGCGTAGACCGCACCGCAGACCTCGCAGTTGTCGCCGTACTGGTCTTTGGCGTGGCACTTGGGGCATTCGCCTTTGATAAAGCGGTCTGGCAAAAACATGTTTTTGGCCGGATCGAAAAACTGCTCAATCGTTTTGCGCTCGATCAGCGAGCCGCCTTTATCAGTCGGGATGTCACGCAGGTCGCGGTAAATCTGGTGTGCGAGTTCGTGGTTCTCGGGCGCGTCGGTGCTGTGCCAGTTGTCAAAACTGATGTGAAAGCCATCCAGATACGGCTTGCGTCCGGCGGCGATATCAGCCACAAACTGCTGCGGTGTTTTGCCCGCTTTTTCAGCGGCAATCATGATGGGTGCGCCGTGGGTGTCGTCGGCGCAGACAAAGTTCACCTGATGGCCCTGCATCCTTTGAAAGCGCACCCAGATGTCGGCCTGGATGTACTCCATGATGTGGCCGATGTGGAAATTGCCGTTGGCGTACGGGAGCGCGGTGGTGACGAAAAGCTGGCGCACAGACATGGGAAGAAAACCCTGAGAAGGCCCGGATGGAGGGCGAGGAGGGCGATTTTAGTCGGCCACTTCCGCAATCATCTCAATCTCGACACAGGCGCCCATGGGGATCTGTGCCACGCCAAACGCGCTGCGGGCGTGGGCTCCGCGTTCACCAAAGACTTGGCCGATTAAGGTACTGGCCCCGTTGGTGACGATGTGCTGCTCGGTGAAGTCTGCGGTGGAGTTGACCAGCGACATCAGTTTCACGATGCGCGTGACGCGGTTCAGATCGCCCACAGCCGCATGCAGAGTGCCCATTAAGTCGATGGCAATCGCCCGCGCAGCGGCCGCGCCATCTTCGGTTTGCATGTTTTTGCCCAACTGCCCGACCCAGGGCTTACCGTCTTTTTTGGCGATGTGGCCGCTGATGAACACCAGTTTCCCGGTTTGCACAAAGGGCACATAAGCCGCAGCCGGGGTGGCGACCGGGGGCAGGGTGATATTCAGACTGGAAAGGGTGTCGTAGATATTCATGGCTTGGACGCGGTGGGTTGGTAAAGGGTTGCGGTGCGCAGGCACCGGCAGCCCCGATTGTCGCCCCTTGGCTGGGCGAACGCTCCTATCATGCCCCCATGGGAGGACTACGCAGAACACTGCATGCGATGCTGCGCCACGCGCTGGTGGCGTGCGGCGGTTGGGTTGCGGGTGTGGCACTGCAATTGCAGCAGGCGTCGCTGGCCGATCCGGTTCTGTATGCCGCAGTCGCGCTGGTGGCGCTGCCCGGCCTATGGCTGGGTGCGCGCCTGCGCAGCGGTGCCCAAGCACTGTGCCTGGTTCTGGCTTTAGCGGCGCTGGGTTGGGCCAGCACCGGGTTGCGGGCCGTCTATTTCGCCCGTAGCGCTCTGCAGCCAGCGCTGGAAGGACGCGATGTGCAGGTGGTGGGCGTGGTCAGCGATCTGTCCCGGCGCACGCCGGCGGGTCTGCGCTTCCGGTTTGCGCTAGATAGTGCCACCCTGGATGGGCAGCCCATCGAACTTCCCCCGCTGCTCGACGTGGCCTGGTACAGCGGCCCGGCCCCCAACTTGCAAGGCAGCTGGGAATTGCAGACCCAGCCGGCTGATCTGCGCGCCGGCCAGCGCTGGGCGTTCACCCTGCGCCCCAAGGCGCCCCACGGCAGCCGCAACCCCCACGGCTTTGATTACGAACTCTGGCTGTGGGATCAGGGCGTGCAAGCCACGGGCTACGTGCGCAGCACCGCGCACAATCCGCCGCCCCGGCTGCTGGGCGACAGCGCGGCGTATCCCTTGGCCCGATTGCGCGAGCAGGTGCGTGAGCGCATCGATGCGCGCCTGGGTGCGGAGGCGGCAACGGATGGCGCCGCCGATTCTGAAAGAGGTCCCGCGGTGGCCGGATTGCTGGCGGCGCTGGTGGTCGGTGACCAGGCGGCTATCGAGCGGGGTGATTGGGAAGCTTTTCGCGCTACCGGTCTGGCGCACCTGGTCAGCATCTCCGGGCTTCATATCACCCTGTTTGCCTGGGCTGCCGTGGCGCTGGTGGGCGGGTTGTGGCGGCGCTCGCAGCGTCTGTGCCTGTGGTTTCCTGCGTCCAGAGCGGGCCTCTTGGTTGGCGTGGCGCTAGCGTGCGCGTACGCGGCATTTTCGGGTTGGGGGATTCCCGCCCAGCGCACCTGTGCCATGTTGGTTTTGTTCGGCCTGGTGCGGTGGCTGGGCTTGCGTTGGCCCTGGCCTATGGTCTGGTCCATCGCTGCGGCGCTGGTGGTGGCCCTGGATCCTTGGAGCATGCTGCAAGCGGGCTTTTGGCTGAGTTTTTGGGCGGTGGCGGTGTTGTTCGCCCGCGATGGCGCGCTTGATGCGGTGCGCCACAACGACGGCTCGTTTTGGCAGCAGACGCTGCGTCGATTGCGCGCGCTGGCGCATGAACAGTGGTTGATCACCCTGGCGCTGGCACCTCTCACGGTGTTCATTTTTGGACAGGTCTCGCTGGTCGGATTGGTGGCCAACTTGTTTGCCGTTCCTTGGGTCACGTTGGTGCTCACGCCGCTGGCCTTGGGAGGCGTCGTCGTGCCCCCGCTGTGGGATGCCGCAGCCTTGGCCGGCCAGCTGTTTTTGACCGGCGCGCGGGGTTTGGCCGCTTGGCCCGGTGCGGTGTTGGCGATGCCCCTTGCGCCGCGGTGGCTGCTGGTGACAGGGCTGGTCGGCGCTGTTGCCTTGGTCCTTCCCTGGCGTCCGGCCTTGCGCCTGGCGGGCGTTCCGCTGGTGGCGTGCATCGGGCTGTGGCAGCCGCCGCGTCCGCTGCCGGGTGAATTCACGCTTTTGGCTGCGGACATTGGGCAGGGTAATGCCGTGCTGGTGCAGACCGCACACCACGCCCTGCTGTACGACAGCGGCCCGCGCTACGGGCTGGACAGCGATGCGGGCAACCGGGTACTCGTGCCTTTGTTGCAGGCGCTTGGTGTGCGCTTGGACCGGTTGGTGCTCAGCCACCGTGACAGCGACCACACCGGCGGCGCGGCGGCCGTCTTGCGCGTGCTGCACCCCGGGCAGGTGCTGACGTCCATGGGTGCGGCCGAGCCACTGGCACAGTTGGCGCCACTGGCGCGCTGTGTAGCGGGGCAGCGCTGGGAATGGGATGGCGTGCAGTTCACTGTCTTGCATCCGCGGGCCGAAGATTACCCCGCGACAGGCGCGCGCGCGGTCAAGCCGAATGCCTTGTCCTGTGTGCTGCGCATGACCAATGGCCGCACCAGTGTGTTGCTGACCGGCGATATCGAGCGCCCGCAAGAAGCGGCTTTGTTGCGGGAACCCGAAGCATTGCGAGCCGACCTCTTGCTGGTGCCGCACCACGGCAGCAAGACCTCCAGCAGCGAGGCATTTATCGACGCCGTCTCACCCCGCTGGGCACTGGTGCAAAGCGGCTACCGCAACCGCTACGGCCACCCCGCCGCGCCGGTGGTCGAGCGCTACCGGGTACGCGACATTGCGTTGGTTGACAGCCCGCATTGCGGCGCGATGCACTGGCGCAGCACGCAGCCTGAGGCGCTGGCGTGTGAACGCATGGTGCAGATGCGCTACTGGCAGCACCACCCGCCCTGAAACGGGCTCAGTTTCAGGGTTGGGTTTGGGCCGCCGCTTCGATGGCCTGGGCCAAGTCAATTACCGCCATGGCGTATTGGCTGCTCCAGTTGTAGCGGGTGATGGCGTAAAAATTGTCGGTGCCCAGCGCATAGTGCGATGCAGCGGATGGGCCCATGGGTAACTCAATCAGTGCCAACAGCCCCGCATGGGCGCGCGCAGCAGCGCTGAGGACCACGCCGCGCGCCTCGAGTTGCTGGGGTGTGAAACTGGGCACGATGTCGGGCTCCAACAGGGCGGTCAGATCGGCGGGCAGGGCGTCAGCCGCCAGCGCGTAATGCGTGGGCATCCCGCGCTTCCACTGAAATACCGAAAAATAGTGCGCGACGGAGCCGATGGCGTCAGCCGTGGAGTGGAACAAATCGATGTGGCCGGAACCGTCAAAGTCCACCGCGTACTGCAGCCAGCTCGATGGCATGAACTGCCCCATCCCCATGGCGCCGGCGTAGCTGCCGCGCAGGGTCAAGGGGTCAAAACCATTGCTGTGGCAGAAGGCAAAGAAGGCCTCCAACTCGCTCAAAAAGTAGGCCTGGCGCTGGATTTTTTTGGGGTGGCTGTCGGGAAAGTCAAAGGCCAGCGTCGCCAGCGCGTCGAGTACCCGGTACTGGCCCATGTTGCGCCCGTAAATCGTCTCCACACCCAAAATCCCCGCCACGATCGAGGGCGGCACGCCGTATTGCGCTTCGGCGCGGGCCAGCGTGGCGGCATGCGTTCGCATAAAAGCCGAGCCGGCTTCGATGCGTTGCGCCGTCAGCACCCGCGCCCGGTAGGCCGCCCAATCGCGGCTGCCGGGCAGCGCAGGCGGCGTCACCGCCCGGACTACGCTGGGTAAGAAGTGGGCTTGCGCCAGGCTGCTGCGCACCCAAGCCGGATCCAGCTGCTGCGCCTGGGCGATCGACTTCGCCGCCTGCATCGCCGCCCGGTTCTGAGCGTAGGTGAGCGTCTGCTCAGCCTTGCTGTTTTTGCTGCGCTTTGCGGCGACTTGGGCCGGTGGCGATTTTCGTTTGGCGCTGGCGTGAACCGCCTTTTTGGGCGCGCGTTCCCGTTTTTGAGGCGGTTGCGCCCACACGCCGGCTGCGAAGGCGAGTGCCAGCCAAGCGGCGAGAAGGCGGGTGGTATGTCGCAGGGTAAGCAAGTGGCGGAATACGCGCTGGCGTATGGCAGAAGTGGCTCGGTGCATGGGGCCAGTGTATGCAATAGGATAGGCCCGCTATGAAAAACTGGTTGGACACGCCATCACCCTTGCCTCTTGACGACCTGGGGAGTTGGATCAACGCCTTTTGGCAGATGTCGGTGGCCTGGGAAGTGGGTACGCTGCTGGCCTGTTGGCTGCTCAGCGGGTGGCTGGTCCGGGCGATGCGACAACGCTTTGCCGGGACCGATTTCGACGCCAGCCGTTCAGTGTTATTCGGCGCGCACGATATTGACGGGGCACTGTTCCCGGTTCTGGTGTTGTGTCTGGCGGAGCTGGCGCGTGTCGGTCTGGCCCGGGTCATTCCACTGGCTCTGTTCCAGCTGGTTCTGCCGATTTTCATGGCGCTGGCGCTGATTCGCCTGACCGTCAAAGTTCTGCAAATTGCCTTCACGCGCTCCAGTTGGGCGCGGGCCCTGGAGCACACGGTGTCTTGGCTGGTGTGGCTGGCTTTTGCGCTGTGGATCAGCGGGCTCTTGCCGGCTTTGATGAACGAGCTCGACACCATCGGTTGGAAGGTGGGGCATTCCACGCTCACGCTGCGCACTGTGATCGAAGGCGTGTTGACCGCGGTTGCGGTGATGGTGCTGACCTTGTGGCTGTCCTCCGGCATCGAGGCGCGCTTGCTGCGCTCGGCCACGGGCGGCGAGTTGTCCTTGCGCAAAGCCGCCAGCAATGCCACCCGCGCTTTGCTGGTTTTTGTGGGCCTGATGCTGGCTTTGTCTGCCATCGGGATCGATTTGACTGCTCTGTCGGTACTCGGGGGTGCGATTGGTGTGGGTATCGGGCTGGGTTTGCAAAAGCTGGCGGCCAATTACATCAGCGGGTTTGTGATCCTGACCGAGCGCAGCATCCGTATCGGCGACCATGTGCGTGTTGACAGCTTCGAGGGCGAGGTGCGTGAAATCAACGCCCGCTTCACCGTGATCCGTTCGCAAGGTGGGCAGGAATCGCTGGTGCCTAACGAGTTGCTGCTGAGCCAGCGCGTGGAGAACTGGTCTTTGGCCGATCGGCGCATTTTGCAAACCTGCACGGTTCTGGTGGAGCACGCCGCCGCCCCCGCGCTGGTGATGGAGGGGTTGCTGCACGCGTTGACGGCTCAGCCCCGTGTGCTGCGTGATCCGGCGCCGGTCGTTTTGATGACCAGTTTGGACAAAGGCGGCATGGAGTTCACTTTAAATTATTGGATCGAGGACCTGGAACAGGGCCAGGGCAACCTCAAATCCGACATCCTGCTGGCGGCTCTGCAGGGCTTGCGTGCGCAGGGCGTCGCGCTTGCGACGCCCGCCACCGTCTGCCTGATCCCGCGCTGACGCGGTTCGCCGGCGGGCAAACAATGGTCGCCCGCATAGAATGCCCGGTTGGCGGTGCGCCTGAAAATCCCCGGTCTCAGGCTGCAGATTACCCACAGTTATTGGAGTTTTCATGAAGATTTTGGTACCAGTCAAACGCGTGGTCGACTACAACGTCAAGGTGCGCGTCAAAAGCGACGGCAGCGGCGTGGACATTGCCAACGTCAAGATGAGCATGAACCCGTTTGACGAAATCGCCATCGAAGAGGCCATGCGCCTCAAAGAAAAGGGTGTCGCCACCGAAGTGATCGCAGTCTCATGCGGCCCGGCTGCTTGCGGTGAAACCCTCCGCACTGCCATGGCCATTGGCGCAGACCGCGCCATATTGGTTCAAACCGATGATGAACTGCAGCCCCTGGCCGTTGCCAAAATCATCCAGGCGCTGATGGCTAAAGAGCAAGTCGGCCTGGTAATCCTGGGCAAGCAGGCCATCGACGACGATTGCAACCAGACCGGCCAGATGCTGGCCGCTCTGACCGACCGGCCGCAAGCCACGTTTGCCAGCAAAGTGGAAGTGGCTGACGGCAAAGTCAAGGTCACCCGCGAGGTGGACGGCGGTTCGGAAACCCTGCATCTGAATCTGCCGGCCATCATCACCACCGACTTGCGCCTGAACGAGCCGCGCTACGTCACCCTGCCCAACATCATGAAAGCCAAGAAAAAGCCGCTGGACACCATGAGCCCGGCCGACTTGGGTGTGGATACCACCCCCCGCATCAAAACCATCAAGGTGGTGGAGCCGCCCGCCCGTGCAGCCGGTATCAAAGTGGCCAATGTGGCCGCGCTGATCGACAAGCTGAAAAACGAAGCCAAAGTCATTTAATTCGCCTGCAAGGACATCCATGAGCTCCCTCGTCATCGCTGAACACGACAACAGCAGCATCAAGCCCTCGACCCTCAATACCATCAGCGCGGCCCTGGCCTGCGGTGGCGATGTCCACTTGCTGGTGGCCGGCCACAACGCCGCCGCCGCTGCGGCTGCCGGCGCGCAAATTGCCGGTGTGGGCAAGGTCATTCATGTAGACCACGACAGCCTGGGTCACGGCCTGGCCGAGAACGTAGCCGCGCAGGTTGTGGCGCTGGCCGGCGCTTACAGCCATCTTCTGTTTCCCGCGACGGTCTATGGCAAAAACATCGCGCCCCGCGTTGCTGCCAAGCTCGATGTGGCCCAGGTCTCTGACATCACCAAGGTGTTGGCCGCCGATACCTTTGAGCGCCCGATTTATGCCGGCAATGCGATTGCCACCGTGCAAAGCCTAGACGCCACCAAAGTGCTGACGGTGCGCACCACGGCCTTTGACCCGGTCGCTGCCTCGGGCGCAAGCGCCTCGGTAGACGTCGTTGCCCCGCAGGCTGCCAGCGCGGATGTGCAGTTTTTGGGCTCTGAGATTGCCCGCAATGACCGCCCAGAGCTGACCGCTGCCAAGATCATCGTCTCGGGCGGCCGCGCGCTGGGCAGCAATGAGAAATTCATGGAAGTCATGACACCGCTGGCCGACAAACTCGGTGCGGCGATGGGCGCCAGCCGCGCTGCAGTCGATGCCGGGTATGCCCCCAACGATTGGCAGGTCGGCCAGACCGGCAAGATCGTCGCGCCCCAGCTCTACATCGCCTGCGGCATCAGCGGCGCCATTCAGCATCTGGCCGGCATGAAAGACAGCAAAGTCATTGTCGCCATCAACAAAGACGTGGAAGCCCCCATCTTCAGCGTGGCCGATTACGGCCTGGAGGCCGACCTGTTTGCCGCCGTGCCCGAGATGGTCCAGGCGCTGTAAGCTGCGTTGGGCGGGCGGCCGCTGCCGCTTTGGTATTTTTTAGCGCAGGAGACTTATGAGTTATTCCGCTCCCGTGAAGGACATGTTGTTCAATCTGGAACACATTGCCCGTATCGACCAGATCGCCCAGCTCCCCGGTTTTGAAGACGCCACGCTGGAGACGGCGCAGGCCGTCCTGGATGAATCCGCCAAGTTCGCCCGCGACGTGGTAGCCCCGCTGAATTGGCAGGGCGACATCCACCCCAGCACTTGGAGCCAGGGGGTGGTCACTGCAGCCCCGGGTTTCAAACAGGCTTTCGGGCAATTTGTCGAGGGCGGCTGGCAGGGCTTGCAGCATGCGGCGGAGTGGGGCGGGCAGGGCCTGCCGCGCGTCATCGGTGCGGCGTGCAACGAGATGCTGAATGCCGCAAGCCTGAGCTTTTCACTGTGCCCCTTGCTGAGTGACGGTGCGATTGAAGCGCTGCTCACGGCCGGCTCTGATGAACTGAAAGCCACGTACCTGGAAAAACTGGTCAGCGGCGCCTGGACCGGCACCATGAACCTGACCGAACCGCAGGCCGGCAGCGACCTCTCTCTGGTGCGTACGCGCGCTGAGCGGCAAGCTGGCGGTAGCTACAAGGTTTTCGGCACCAAGATTTACATCACCTGGGGTGAGCACGATATGGCCGAGAACATCGTCCATTTGGTGCTGGCACGGGTGCAGGGCGCGCCCGAAGGCATCAAGGGCATCAGCCTGTTTGTGGTGCCCAAGGTGCTGGTGAACGCGGACGGCAGCCTGGGCGCGCGCAACGATGTGCAGTGCGTGAGCATCGAACACAAGCTGGGCATCAAAGCCAGCCCGACGGCGGTCTTGCAGTACGGCGATGGCTTGGCTGGCAGTGTCGCGGACCAAGCCGGCGCCGGTGCGGTGGGTTATCTGGTGGGCGAAGAAAACCGGGGCCTGGAGTACATGTTCATCATGATGAACGCTGCCCGCTTTGCGGTGGGTATCCAAGGCATTGCGGTCGCCGACCGCGCCTACCAAAAAGCGGTTACGTTCGCCCGCGAGCGTGTGCAAAGCCGCCCGGTGGATGGCTCCATGAATACCAGCGCACCCATCATCCACCATCCCGATGTGCGCCGCATGCTGATGACCATGCGCGCCTACACCGAAGGCTGCCGGGCCATGGCCAGCGCGGCGGCCGGTGCGTTTGATGTCGCCCACCACCACCCCGACGCAGAGACCCGCAAGGCGAACAACAGCTTCTATGAATTCATGGTTCCGCTGGTCAAAGGCTTCAGCACCGAAATGAGCCTGGAGGTCACCTCGCTGGCCGTGCAGGTGCACGGCGGCATGGGCTTCATTGAAGAAACCGGCGTGGCCCAGTATTACCGCGACGCGCGCATCCTCACTATTTATGAAGGCACCACCGCCATCCAGGCCAATGACCTGGTAGGGCGCAAAACTTCGCGTGACGGCGGTGCAGTCGCCCGTGGTATCGCCGCGCAAGTGGCGCAAACCGTGTCCGATTTGCGCGCCAGCGGAACCCCCGATGCGCTGGCCGTGGCGCAGCGCTTGGATAGCGCACGCGCGGCATTGGTTGGTGCCATTGACTTTGTTGCCGCCAACACGCGCAGCGCGCCCAACGGGGTGTTTGCGGGCAGCGTGCCCTATTTGATGCTGGCCGGGAACGTGATGGCCGGGTGGCAGATGGCGCGAAGCCTGCTGCTGGCGCAAACGCTGCTTGCTCAGGGTACGGACGCGGCCTTCATGCAAGCCAAGATCAGCACGGTACGCTTTTATGCCGACCACATCCTGCCCAAGACCGAAGCCTTGCGCGCCGCCATTGTGGAAGGCGCGGACAGCGTGACCGCACTGGCGCTCGACGCGTTTTAAGACCGCGGCGGGTTACTCCTTTGTCCGTGCTGCCTGCGGTGTTGTGCGATCTGCCGTTGCCGGTGATCGCCGCGCCGCTGTTCATCATCAGCACGCCGCAGCTGGTCATCGCGCAATGCAAGGCCGGCGTGGTGGGCTCCATGCCCGCGCTCAATGCACGGCCTGCCTCGCAGTTGGATGATTGGTTGGCCGAGATCACCGAAACCCTGGCTGCCCACAACCGCGCCCACCCTGAGTCACCCGCAGCGCCCTTTGCCATCAACCAGATCGTCCACAAAAGCAACGACCGGCTGGAACAGGACATGGCGCTGTGCGTGAAATACGAGGTGCCCATCATCATCACCAGCCTGGGCGCGCGCGAAGACATCAACGCTGCCGCGCACAGCTACGGCGGCGTGGTGTTGCATGATGTCATCAACAACCGTTTTGCGCATAAAGCGGTGGAGAAGGGCGCGGACGGTTTGATTGCGGTCGCGGCTGGTGCCGGCGGCCACGCAGGCGTGAAAAGTCCGTTTGCCCTGGTGCAGGAGATCCGCCAATGGTTTGACGGCCCGCTGGCCTTGAGCGGCTCCATTGCCACCGGCGGCGCGGTGCTGGCCGCGCAGGCCATGGGCGCGGACTTCGCCTACATCGGCTCGGCTTTCATCGCCACCACCGAGGCGCGCGCGGCGCAGGAATACAAGCAATGCGTCGTGGACAGCAACTCGGACGACATCGTCTACAGCAGCCTGTTCACCGGCGTACACGGCAACTACCTCGCCCCCAGTATCCGCAATGCCGGCATGGACCCGGCGCAACTTGCTGAAGGCAATCCCGCCGCTATGGACTTCAGCGGCGACAAAACCAAAGCCTGGAAAGACATCTGGGGCTGCGGGCAGGGCATCGGCGCGGTCACATCCATTGACACCGCCGCCGCGTTGGTTGCGCGTCTCAAGCGCGAATACGCTGCGGCGAAAGCGCGGATCGCTTAGGCGCCGCTCGCCGTACCACCCGGCCAGACCGGGTGTTTTTCCATCACGTGCGCAAAGGCGGCTGACGCCTCAAAGTCCTGCAGCCACTGCGCCAGGTGGCTCCAGGCTTGGGCCGCAAACCACGTGGGATCGGTGTGCGCAAACTGGCGCACAAAGGGCGCGATGGCTGCATCGGCCAAGCCAAAGCGCGCTCCGCCCAGATAACTGTGGATCGCCAGTCGGGCTTGCAAAAGGTTCAAGAACCCGCGCGCCAATTCGCGGTGCGCCAGGCCATCGGCCAGACCGTAGCGGTGCGGGTATTTGTAGCGGTCGAGGTGGAATTTGAAGTCGCCGTCGTTGCGCGCAATCAAGTCCCACGCGTCTTGGCGGAATGCGCCATCGCCGCCCAGCCAGCCCTGCGGGTCATTCCGCCCCAATGCCCAGCGCATGATGTCCAGGCTTTCGTCCAGCACGCATCCGTCGGCCAGCACCAGCACCGGTACCGTGCCTTTGGGCGAGGCGTGCAGCATCTCGGCAGGCTTGTTTTTCAGCGTAATTTCGCGGTGTTCCACTGCCTGTCTGGCCGCCTGCAAAGCCAGCCGCGCGCGCATGGCGTAGGGGCAGCGGCGGAAGGAGTAGAGGATAGGCACGGGAGGCGTTGCAGGTACGGGCATGGGCTTGAGTATGCGGTTTCCGGCCCTCTCCAAAACCAGCCGCAGCTTCCATTACGGTTCGTCGGGACCGTCCTCGTCGGCCAGCTGCGCACGTTGCGCCTGTGCCCGCAACTTGGCCCGCTCCCACTGCCGTTGCCGTTCGCGCGCGCCGTCTTTTTGCGCGGGGCTGGTGCTGGCGTAACAGCGCGGACAGCTGACCCCGAGTTCGAATTCGGGGGAATCGAGTGCCCCTTCCGGCAGGGGCTGGCGGCAGCAGCGGCAGAGTTGGTGCGGGCCGGCTTGCAGACCGTGGCCGACCGATACGCGCTCGTCGAACACAAAGCATTCGCCTTGCCACAGGCTGTCTTCGGGTGGTACGACTTCCAGGTATTTCAGGATGCCGCCCTGAAGGTGGTAAACCTCGGGGAAGCCTTGCTGGCGCAACAGCGCGGTGGATTTTTCGCAGCGTATGCCGCCGGTGCAAAACATCGCGACCACGGGGCGCTTACCGCGCTCGGGTTGCATGGACGGCGCGTTCTCCACCCAACGGGGCAGCTCCGAAAAGCTGGCAATCTGCGGATTTTTCGCGCGCTGGAAAGTGCCCAGTTCCACTTCATAGGTGTTGCGGGTATCCACCACGATCACGTCGGGGCGGCTGATCAGCGCGTTCCAATGCTGCGGTTTGACATAGATGCCGGCTTGTTTGGCCGGGTTGATGCCGGGCACGCCCAGCGTGACGATCTCGCGCTTGACGCGCACCCGCATGCGGCGAAACGGCGGCTTGTTCGACCAGGATTCTTTGTGCTCCAAGGTCTGCAGGCGCGGGTCAGCGCGCAGAAATCCCAGCAGTGCGGCAATGTTCTCCGGCGCACCGGCCACCGTGCCGTTGATGCCTTCGTGCGCCAGCAGGATCAGCCCTCTGATCTCCAAAGCCTCGCAGCGCGCCAGCAGCGGCGCTTGCAGTGCGGCGCAGTCGGGCAGCTCTACGAACTGGTAGAAGGCGGCCGTCAGGTAGCCATGGCCCGGCATGCGGCGCGCCTAGCTGAAAAAGCCCTTGAGCTTGTCGGTCCAGCTGTCGCCGGTTGGGG